>JADFGN010000009.1:25071-35096 GCA_022567695.1 Candidatus Poribacteria bacterium
CGTTTCTTAATGTATTCTGCTTGCCACAGCGCTAGTTGGCTGCCACGTGTACCGATTGTGATGGTTGGTTTCATGGGCGTGGCCTCTTTCTACGTATCTTTTCCATCATCGCTCGCGTTTTCTAGCCCGAACAATTCCTGCAAAGCCTGAACATACTGGACATGATCTTTGTCAATTTCGTTGACAGCCCGCCGCAAATTTTTCGTGGGTTGATGCAGTAACTTCTTAATGATTGCCTGTGTCATCGATTCGACAGCCTTCTGCTGTTTGAGGGATAGTTGCGCTTTTTTGCAACAGATACTTAATTCTTTTGAGGCAATCTGTTGAAACTGTTCATGGAGCCCCTTAATCGCTGGGTTGACCTCAAGGGTCCGTAACTGCGAGTGAAATTTCGCGGCTTCCTCTTTCACGATTCCCTCTGCAATCGTGGCTTCCCGCTGACGTTCTTCGAGATTGGAAACTACGACGTTTTCGAGGTCGTCGATATTATACAGAAAAGCATTATTCACTTTGCCCACTTCAGGGTCAATATCACGGGGTACCGCAATGTCGATCAGGAACATATAGCGATGCTTGCGCTTTTTCATAATCTCAGCAAGGGGTCGCCGATGAATCAGATAGTGCGGCGCATTTGTCGAACTGATTACGATGTCCGCATCAACGAGGAAATCCAGTTCACCGTCAAAAGCCAAAGCCGTTCCGTTGAATTTTTCCGCCATTTTCACGGCATGTTCGTATGTGCGGTTCGCGACAATGACCTTGGAAGCACCGTTATCCACAAGGTGTTGCGCCGTTAATTCACTCATCTCACCAGCACCGAGGATGGCGACGGTTTTATCGTTAAGGCTCTGGAAAATCTTTTTGGCAAGCTCAACTGCGGCATAACTAATGGACACGGCTCCAGACGCAATGTTGGTATCGGTACGGATGCGTTTCCCGACGCTGATCGCTTTTGCAAATAGCCGATTCAGAACTGTACCGCTGGCTTCAGCAGACAGTGCTCTATCGTAAGCTTCCTTGACTTGTCCAAGGATTTGCGGCTCCCCAACAACCATCGAATCAAGGCTCGTAGAGACCCGGAATAGGTGGCGAATCGCATCAAGCTCGCAATAGCTATAGGTAAACTTTTTCAGTTCCTGCAAATCGATCTGACAATAGTTTGAGAGAAAATCAAAGAGTACCGAGCCTTCGTCGTTTCTTCCGGTTGAAGCATAAATCTCAACACGGTTACAGGTTGAGAGAATGACCGTTTCCTGGATGCGATAACCCTCCCTCAAGTGTCGAAAAGCTTCGAAAATCTGGTTTTCAGAGAATGCGAGCCGTTCCCTGAAATCAAGCGACGCAACGTGATGGCTTGTACCGACAGCAATAATCTGGTTCATTTGGCATTCCTAAAATGCATGTATACTCGGTAAAAACAGATTGACTCCGATGTAAGTAAACAGGACTGCGGCTAAACCGATGATCGCCGAATAGGCAGTTTTACGGCCACGCCAGCCCAATATCTGTCGAATGACCAGTTGTGACACGTAGATAAACCATGTTATTATTGAAAGCAACACCTTCCAGTCATTCCATCTCAATGTCACCCTTGAATCATATCTTGTCCAAAGCCCTCCCATAATCATGCCTATCGTCAGCAGAACAACCCCAACGAGAATGCATTTATGAGCAAGCTCATCTGATTGACCCAGCGAAGGCAACAGATTATAAACAAGCGTATGATTCTTTTCACGAATCTTCTTTTCCTCAATTAGATACATCAGCCCAAATCCGAATGCAGCGACAAACACAGCATACGATAAAAAAATAATTGGTACATGGGCAATCAACCAATTATTCTGTAAAGATGGGGAAATCCCGGCGTTTTTCCCTGGAAGGGCATACGCAATAAAAATCGCGATAAACGCAACTGGAACAACGAAAACACCAATAATCTGTAAGTGAGTGAGTTTGGCAATACCCAAATATATGATGATAATTGCCCATGCGAAGAAGGTTGTTGAGTTGTACCAGTGTCCCTGACTCAACCATTGCCAGGCAATGAAAGATGTGTGGAGCGCAAACCCCGATGTCGTTGCCCAAAAACCAGATCGCGCAATTTTATGGTTGCCTGTAGCGAGGAAGAGTACATGAAGTATACTCGCCGCCAAATACGTCAAGAGTGTGAGTAAAAGTAAGAAATCCATTGGAACGTGAAACGTAAAGGAAGGGAATTGAAGGAAATGAGTTTCCCAATTCAGCTCCCTAGTTTCCCAATTTTCCTCTTTCTTATTCGTTGAAGCGCATATTGATGTGCGCGTTCAATCTGTCCACGACGAACCCAGTTGAATACGCATTCCGTGGCGCAAGCGGTGTTTGTAAAACCCAAACAGCATGTCTGTTGTCCGTTTATGGTTACATCTGGAATGTGATCGATAAGTGTGTCAAAGAACTGTTGTCGCTTTTCTTGTGACCGAATCGATTTCAGTACGAGAGGGCGTAGCTCCCCAAGAAAATCTATGAATGCCCCATATCCAGCGTTTTCAAATTTCTCCGCGAGTTCTGTTCTTATGCGTCTGACTTCACTCCTGTCTGCCGCGTTTTCACTCTGTGTAGAAATACTAATAATCAGATTATCATCTATCACGAGCGAAGGTGTGACAAAAATTCCAGCTTCGGGTGAATTGAGGTTTTCAATGAGTTGAATCTGATTGCCAGCGAAAACAGAACCTTCGCACTCCAAATCGGTCAAAACAAGAAACGCATCTGAGAGGAGATGTGAATCAACGTCTGTGGGGTCAATACACGTGATTGAAGCCCGGCAACGGCGCAAGAGATCTATTCGCCGTACCATCTCTTGACTCATTTTCCCTGCGTTACGAATTACAACGCAACGGAGGTTTTCTAACAACAGGTAGACAGGATATGGAACCCTTCGATTTTCAATAGGGATTGCATTTTCATTGCGCTCCAGTTTGTAAAGCGAACTGGTTCCGAATTTCGCCTCAAGATACTCGCGGATACGCCTAGACATCGCCGGACTTTTTCCGCTCGTGGAAATGCTGATTGCCAGATTTCCGAGCATCACCACAGAAGCCGCTGCAAACGTACATTCGGGGATGACATCAACGACGTTGACCAGACGAATTCCATTTGCCTCGTAAGCATCTTTGAAGATTTGTGTGTTGATCTCAGAAAAATCCGTTGCCGCGCAGACAAGGAACATTCCCACCGTATCGTTGGTTTGAAATTGGCGTCTGTGCCACATCACTTGACCGATTTTAGCGAGGTTTTTTAGCGATTCTGTCGCGTCAGGACTGATGAGTGTTACGTCTCCGCCGCTCAAAAGTAGCGACATCACTTTACGCTCGGCAACCTTCCCGCCGCCAACCACGAGGCATTTTCGATCTTGGAGGTTCAAATGTGCTGGGTAGAACATAGCGCGTGGAACATAATCAAATTGGATTACCAATCCCTCGACACAACATAGTCCGCAAGCTGTTCAAGAGCACGTTTCGCTGGACTGTCGGGCAACACTGTTAAAGCGGATTTTGCACGGTTTACATAATCTTGGGCAATCTGTAGACAATGTTCTTGAGTTCGATAACGATTCAGCAGGGATTGTACCCACTCAATCGCCGAGTCCTCGTCCATCTCCGCGTTAAAGACCTGTTTTAAAGTTGCGCGTTCTTCATCTGTACAGACTTGACGGGTATAAATTGTGGGGTATGTTAATTTGCCTTCTCGCAGATCGTTGAAAGGTCTCTTTCCCAACTTCTCTCCATCCGCGACAAAATCAAGGAGGTCATCGATAATTTGAAACGCTGTTCCAATGGATTCCCCATATTTCTTTGAAACTTGAATAATCTTTTCATCTCGCGTGCCGAGTATCGCTCCCATTGTGCATGAAGCCGTGATTAGTTTTCCGGTTTTCATGCCGACAATTTTCAAATACTCCTCCTGTGAAATATCGAAATCTCCAATTTTGTAGGCATGGATGACTTCGCCTTCGCACATTGACTGCGTGGCCTCCGAGAGCATGCGCATCGCCGGGTCATCCACCTGTCTCGCAACAAGCATTGAAAGCACGCGAGCATGGAGGTAGTCCCCAACGAGTACGGCAACTTTATTCCCCCACTTTGAGTGCAACGTGTCAGAACCACGCCGGATGGGTGCTTCATCAAGCACGTCGTCATGAACCATTGATGCAACGTGAATCAATTCAACAACGGTTGCAAGCGTGTGGACGTCCCCTTTTTGATATCCGCACGCTTTCGCGGAAAGGATGAGCAAAATCGGACGTAGTCTTTTTCCGCCGCCGCCGACAACGTGTTGGACAGCAAGGTCTACAAATTCATATTCATTTGCCGTGTTCTCACGAAGCGTCTTCTCAAGAGCGGCAAGGTCATCGGCAATAAATTGGCAAATTTCACTAAGGCTTGACGTTGACATGAATTCTTTATCCGTAGGTAATCAATCGGGTGCAAACTTTGGAAGTTTTCAAAACTGCTGAATCTGGTAACTCTGTCAAATAAATCCTGATGGATGGAATCTCTTAAACGAATGGCAATATCAGGCGAAACATAATTTACAGTGTTTATAATCTTGATAATGCTTCATTAGCGGAACGTACTGTGCCTTCCACATCAGCTTCAGAATGTACGAGTGAAACGAAACCCGCTTCAAACTGGGAAGGGGCAATGTAAACGCCTCTCTCAAGCATCCCCCAAAAATAACGATTAAACCGGTCAACGTCTGATGTCCTTGCACCATCCGCATCAACAACCTCTGCGCCGGTAAAATACAACATTAACATAGAACCGACCCGACTATGAAAAGCATCGATACCGTTGGATATGGTGGCATCAAAAAGCCCTTCAGCGAGAGCTTGAGCGGTGCTTTCAAGCTGGTCGTAGACATCAGGTTCAGCGAGGGTTTTTAATGTGGCGATTCCAGCGGAGACCGCCAGCGGATTGCCCGATAAAGTGCCAGCTTGATAAACCTCACCCTCTGGCGCGACCTGTTGCATGATCTCCTTTTTTCCACCGTAAGCACCTACGGGCATGCCGCCACCGATAATCTTGCCCAAACAGGTCATGTCAGGGGTGACTCCGTACAGCGATTGCGCCCCGCCGTAAGCAACACGAAAGCCAGTTATCACTTCATCAAAAATGAGAACGACGCCGTGTTGGGCTGTAATTTCACGAAGCCCTTGGAGATAGCCCTCTTGCGGTGGAATGATACCCATATTGCCCATGATAGGCTCAAGAATAACGCACGCAATCTGATCGGGATTCGCTTCAATCGTTTGACGTACAACTTCTGCGTCATTGAACGGCACGGTCAGTGTGTTGCGGGCAAAATCCGCGGGCACTCCCGCACTGTCCGACAGCCCAAAGGTTGCGATTCCAGAACCCGCTTTAGCGAGCAGATAATCGACATGTCCGTGATAGCACCCGTCGATTTTGATGATTTTGTCCCGTGCGGTATATCCTCGTGCAACACGGATTGCACTCATGGTTGCTTCCGTCCCAGAGTTGACCAGCCTAACAATCTCGATCGACGGCACAGCATTAACAATCATCTCAGCGAGTTCAGTTTCTAATTCTGTAGGTGCACCAAAGCTCGTGCCGTTTTCCATTGCCCCTCGGATTGCTTGCAAAATATGCGGATGGGCATGGCCTAAGATAAGGGGGCCCCATGAAGCCACATAGTCAATATACTCATTCCCATCAATGTCGTAAATCTTTGCGCCTTGTCCACGCTGGATAAAGAGGGGATTGCCGCCGACTTTGCTAAAGTTTCTTACAGGACTATTAACCCCTCCGGGAATAAATTTCTGTGACCTACGCCACGCTTCTGAGGATTTGGCGTTGTTCAAGGTGTTCCTCCATTTCCATCCATCTTAATTTCAGAGATGTTTTTGGCACTCAACGCTTTCTCAAACAGGGCATCAAGGCGGTTGATGCTACGGGTAGATTTCACCTTTTTCTCAACAGATTCAGGAACCGCATCAAATCGAAATCGCATGAGTTTTAAGACAGCTTCCCGCTTTGCCCTCAATTCACCTCGTTTTTCGCCTCGCTTTTCACCCCTCAATTCACCCTGTTTTTCACCTTGCTCAATGTAATATTCAGCGATAGTTTCTGCCATTTCTTCACCCTCCTTTTCTTGCTTTCTCCCTTTGATGTTCCGGGAGACAATATCCTGTAATTCCTCATGCTCATCTACTGGACGCCCGTGGTAGATTAACAGGACAAGGTAATACATCGCTCGCGTCCACTGGTTCAACGCCTCCTCCGGTAATTGGGAGATGTTCTCAATAGCACGTATCAATACGTCTGTGAATTCTACTTTATCCGTATGCTCCTTGCGGATTACCGCTAATAGCCAGCTAAACGGGTGATTCGACTTCAAGAGATCGGATTCTTCTGCTCCTTTGACATTGAGAAATAACGTCTCAAATGTTGGCACGAACCGTCTCAATTCCTCTGGTAGGTTCATCAGCACGTCTATCTTAATTGGCACTTCCCATTTTCTGCTTCCCGTGTACAATACGATAGGAATGACTGGGCGAAAACGCCATTGACTCTCAGGCACTTTATTGTCTTCCCATGCTCTCCGCTGGGCATCCCAAATTTGAACCATGTAAAAGAGTACCCGAAACCCCATGACGTGACTTGGCGTAGATTGGTGTTCGATCAGCACATAAATCATCACCTCTCCTACATCTTTGCTACGAAACGGAACGAGATATACCACATCTGATTCCTGTTTCCGCAGATTATCTGGAATAAAGGTCTGATTCACTTGTTCCAACCGACTGAAATCCAAGCTATCAACCAAGTTGCTAGCGACAATCGAAAGCAACCCTTTGACATTCTCTACGAATTCGAGCAACCATTTGGTGCCTTTGTCTGAGAACTCCCTGATGGGTAATAAGAAGCTAATGTCTTCTGATTCTTTCATTTGACATCAAAGTCACAATTTCGCGTGGCATGTAGCTTCAGACTTGTAGTAGGCAAAGGCGCAGGCTATGTGGCTTATGCTACTCAAGCCACCGCACAACTGATTTTGCAAAATAGGTCAAGATCATATCTGCACCCGCCCGCTTGATACTGGTAAGTACCTCAAGCGCAACCCGTTTCTCATCGATCCAACCATTTTGGGCGGCAGCTTTAATCATCGCATATTCGCCACTCACGTTGTATGCTGCAACCGGGATTTGAAACCGCTCCTTCACACGATAGATGACATCAAGGTAAGATAAGGCGGGTTTGACCATGAGGATATCCGCTCCCTCATCAATATCCAATGCCACTTCTCGCAACGCTTCCTCCACATTCGGCGGGTCCATTTGGTAGGAGCGGCGATCGCCGAACTGCGGAGCAGAGTCCGCTGCATCCCGAAACGGCCCATAGAACGCCGAGGCGTACTTTGCAGAATACGCCATGATGGGGATATTTTCGTGTCCGTTTTCATCCAACGCATTCCGAATTGCTCCAATTCGACCATCCATCATATCGGACGGGGCGATGACATCAGCACCTGCACGGGCATGGGACAAGCTCTCCTTAACCAGCAATTCCAACGTCGGATCGTTCATCACTTCTCCGCTCTCAATAACACCGCAATGTCCGTGATCGGTATATTCGCAAAGGCACACATCGGTAATTACCAGTAGTTCTGGCACCACATCTTTAATCGCTCGGACGGCACCCTGAATGATGCCATCGTCGGCATAGGCTTCTGTGCCGAGCGGATCTTTGGATTGAGGAATGCCAAACAGAATTGTCCCCGGTATGCCAAGCGCGGCGAGTTCCTTAGCGGCCTTGACAAGCCGGTCAACCGAGTATTGGTAGCATCCCGGCATCGATGGGATTTCATCGGCGACATCATGTCCGTGAACGACGAACATCGGATAGATGAGGTCGTCAGTGGACAAGCTTGTTTCTCGAACCAGCCGACGAAGATTTTCGTTTGCACGGAGGCGTCTTGGGCGGTAAATGGGAAAGTGGCTCATATTATCACCTGTGAATAGCCTATCGTCAACTCTAGGCACTTTCTTCACTTGCATCTTGAATCGTGCTTCTTATGGGCGTTAATTGGCTCATGCTGTAGAAAATAAGAAAGCCCTTCAAGCTCTATGGAGAGGTCGACGTTTCTCAGTTTGATGTGACGAGAAACAACGAGACGAGTCGGGGAAAAGTTGAGAATTGCTCGAATACCCGCAGAAACAAGGAGATCTAATGTGCGTTGAGCGGCGTGAGGGGGGACAGCAATAATACCGATTTCGATTTGTTCAGACCGAACTATTTGAGGAAGCCGACTTGGGTCTTGAACCACAACGTTATTAATCACCTGATTCCACTTCTGCGGATCGCTATCAAACGCCGTGACGATTTCAAAATTGTGCGCGTAAAGTACGCGATAACCGAGTAATGCGCTTCCCAGATTTCCAACCCCAACAAGGGCAACTTTCCGACGAATATGAACACCAAGAATCTCGTTGACTGCCCGCTTGAGTGTGGAAACCTCGTAGCCAATTCCGCGTTTGCCGAATTGACCGAAGCATGCGAGATCTCTCCGAATCTGCGTTGCGGTGAAATGACTTCGACTCGATAATTCCCTTGAAGAAACAACAGTGATTCCCTCTGTTTCTAGTGCTGATAGGAGTCGAGAGTATAGAGAGAGCCGGTTGATTGTCGCTTCGGAAACTGTATCAGGATTATTGATTAACCGAGATTCTGACATCTGATTCAAAGAGATTCAACAGAAAATCCTGCGCTTTAAGTGGAGGATGTAACACGTAAAAACATTAAGAATTGGATACATTATAACTGCATCCATATATAAAGCGCAAGAAAAAGAGATGGTCGTACACGGAAACCCGCAAGCCGCAGAAATCAAGCGGTGACTACCTTTTCTCGTACTCAAGCGGAAACGTTACAGGTGCTCCATCATTCGACCACGAGTTCGCCATTCCTACGTCGATCTCCCGGTCTTTGCGCCCGTTGTACGCACCATACTCTGGCTCTGTATCGTTACGAACAGCGTTTGCGATGCTCATGAGTTCAGATGCAACTGTGATTTCCCCATCACTGAGCGGATAATTCTGCAACGGATTTTTCCATATCACTTCAGGCGTCGTATTCGCGACGAGTGCCGCGAGGGTCTCATACCCATCAATATTATTGGTTTTGCGAGTCACGGTAATTTTGCGCTGGCCATCTGCGTCATCGTTTAGAATGACGGCCTCCTCCCGGAAACACATCCCCCGTTCAGCATAGAATTTCGTTCCGTTGAAACTGCGAAGCGGCGAACCGTAAGACAAGCCGCTGAAATTGAAAACCCCGACCGCGCCGTCAGCGAATTCGATAATGCCCTGTTGCCAATCCTCTGAGTCGCGTGTTGGCTGACCTTTCCGCCAAACGTGTTCCTGCACAGCGAAGTTTTTTCGCAAGCCGAACACACGGACCGGTTCATTATCAAAGCCGACGTAACTCCGAATCAAACCGATGCCGTGATAACCATGCCCGCGAAATTCGTTGTAGGCAACGTTCACCTTGCCAAACACACCCGCCAAAATCATCTCGCGTTTAATCCGTTCTGAGGGGACACGGTAATAGTTTTCGTTGACCTCAAGCTTTGTGCCATGCTGTTTGGCAGATTCAATCATCTTGTCTGCCCAACCGAGGTCTGTGTCAATCGGCGTTTCGGTGCAATAGCTGACGCCATGCTCGGAGCACAACAATCCCGGAATGTGATTATTGCTCGGGGTAATCACGATGGAACAGATATCCGGCTTTACCTTTTCTAGCATCTCGGCGGTATCTGTGAATGCAGGGACACCGTATTTCGCTCCCTGTTCTTTGACAGCTTCGTCGTGTTGATCGCAGACAGCAACCAACTCGAGGTCATGCTTTAGCTTCGAGATAAGCGGGAGATAGGTACCGCTTCCACGTCTTCCTGTACCGATATGAGCAATTTTGAGTTTGTCCATTGTTGTTACCTCTGCTCGCGTGGAGCTTATGTTTCAAAAG
>JADFGN010000332.1 GCA_022567695.1 Candidatus Poribacteria bacterium
CTATCAGCAGAAAGATCTGTTACCTTTAATTCCTTTAATTGCGGAGGACCACCTTTACGTCGATCCGGCGGGGGCGGCACATCACGGTGCTGCCGCGACACAAGTGGCATTGGCGCAGTCCATTCCCGACGTTGATTTAAACGCGGAAGCGATGGTGACATATATCGATGTTGCCAACCATGTTGCGCGCATATCTCAAACGCGAGCGGATGGCAATGAAATTTGGTTTGTGTGGAAGTCAATCGATGGCGAATGGAAACTCGCCGAAACCAACTTGGCAGGAAAAGTTATTGAAGAACCGAAAGCAGTTCAACCCCGCGCAAAGCGATTGACAACGTGGGGGAATTTGAAACAGAGAAAATAATGAATCTCAAGGCATTCGGCAGGATGTCTAAAGGTGGTACCAAACCATGAAAACAAAGATGTTCCTCTCAGTGATCGTTCTAGGTTTATTGTTTGGGCAGATCTTACTTTCACCCCCAAAGACCTATGCCCAGCATATAAGAAATCTAACAATTCCTGACTCCATTCATACTCAAATCCTCGTGTTGAAAGATGGGTCAAAACTGATTGGTCGAATCGTTGAAATTGGAGAAAGTGAAATTCAGTTTGAAATGAGCTTAGGAAAAATGACTATCCTGCGCTCAAAAATAAAAGGCGTAGAAGTCGTTTCGACCTCCTCGATCAGAAATGGAGAGTATTGGTTTCCGAACCCCAATAACACGCGCCTTTACTTTGCCCCAACCGCTCGAAATTTGAAAAAGGGCGAGGGTTATTTTGCCGACTATTTCTTTGTCTTTCCCGGTATTGCCTATGGTGTTACAGACAACATTACCATCGGGGGCGGGATGTCTATCATCCCGGGAGTCGATATTCCCGATCAACTCTTCTATTTCACGCCGAAAATCGGGGGCGAGATTTCCAAAGATCTGAATGTCGCAATTGGTGCTCTGGTTGCAACAGTACCCGATTCCTTCGATAGTGATGCACCGACCACAGCCGGCATCTTTTACACTGTCGGGACTTATGGAACTCCGGATGTTAGCGTCACGGCAGGCATCGGTTACGGCTATGTCGGAGACGAATTTGCTGATAGACCGATGGTAATGGTCGGCGGCGAAAAACGGCTATCACGACGCATATCGTTTGTGACCGAAAACTGGATGGTTCCCGGAGTGGACAATCTAATAATCTCTTATGGCGTGCGTTTCTTTAGCGAATCCCTCTCTGTCGATCTAGGTTTAGTGAATACTTTAGGAGAAGACACTTTCTTTCCGGGCATTCCATACATCGACTTTGTCTATAATTTTTAGTTTGACTTTGGTAAATAGACTGGCGAATCAATTCGCATCAACCTTTGCGGAGTCCACCTTTGTGGACTGACAGTCGCCGAAGGGCGACTTTGCAGGTGTTGGTGCAATTTTAACTGCGTCCAATCAAAAATGCCAATGTCCCTGTTTAAAAAGCCATCAAGTCAGTTTATGAGATCTTACCACAAACTTCCCGAATCCCTTCGGCTGGCATTAACAGCAATTCTGGGAGCAACTATCGGTTGGGTTACCTATGAGGTGCTCTATTTTTTTAACCCGCTTGCGCACTATCGGGCGACCACAAGCTGGGGATTGAGTTTTCTCATCGGCGTAACAAGGCAGCATGGACTCCACCGCTGGTTGACCTTCACGTATAAATCACCCTACTGGCGGAGTCTTGGTAGAGCTTATCTATTTTACTCGTTTAGCGCATTGCTGGGTTCCTTAACGAACTATTACTTAACGGTCATTCTGGGAATACACCATCGCGTGGCATGGCTCTCTTGTTTAGCAATCACCGCGTTAATTAGCATGTGTTTTTTGAAGCGGATCGTTTTTGTTCGGTGACCAACGGCAAATTGGAGGAAGCTAATGTTTTTGTAATGGTTTAGATCATGTGGCACGTTGCCTGAACCTAACCCCCGGCCCCTTCCCTACGAGGGAAGGGGAGTCACTCCCTCTCCTCGTAGGAGAGGGGCGGGGAGAGGTCCAGGCTGATTTCAACGGAGAATTGTGCAACATAACTTGGACACATACAGGAAGCTAATGTTTTTCATATTCTGCTTAAGCCCAACCCTATTCGGATTAGGCGCGGTTGCGATGGCGGGGGCCAACAGGCACGTACCGGCTTGTACCCGACGGAATCGGTGGGTGAAGTTCTGGAGCTATTTCACCGTTGTCCATATTGTTGCCCTCACAATCCTCGCGGGTTCGAAAACCTTTGCTGGATTAATCATCATCGTCATCGTACTGGGTGGCCTTGAACTTCACTCTGTATGTCGGCGACGGTTGCTGCCTCGTCCTGATTTCGCTCAAGGGCAACCCCTCTATTCCGCGAGTCAGCGAGCCACCCGCATATTCCCCTACCTTTGGTTATGTGCCCTCGGTTTTGCAACACTCAAATTCGCCCTGACCGTCTCGACGCAAGAGGTCATTTTCGTCTATCTCTTGGTTGCCGCGATGGACGGTTTCAGTCAGTTGACGGGGCAGTTATTCGGACGACATAAAATTGCACCGAAGATTAGTCCAAATAAAACAGTGGAAGGTACATTCGGAGGCATTTTGGCTACGGTACTACTCGGTATTGGACTTCATTGGATGGTTAATACCTCTCCTGTATTGGCGGCGATTTATGCAATTTGCATTGCGCTTGCCGCGTTTGTAGGCGACCTAACCGCTTCTTTTGTCAAACGTGTGAACGGTGTCAAGGACTTTGGCAACTTGCTTCCCGGACAAGGCGGAATTCTCGATCGTTTCGACAGCTTATTGATGGCGGCAAGTGTCTACTGGATAAGCAGTCAATTTATATTTGGCTAAAGGAGGCAAATACGATGAAAGACAGACTTTTTACCCTACCCAACACAATCTCGATGTGTCGGTTAGCGTTTATTCCAGTCTTATGGTGGCTTGCGCTTCAAGGAGAAGCAGCATGGGTGGGCATCGGCATTATGGCCGCCCTCCTGTCAGATATTATCGATGGCCAGCTTGCCCGTCGATTAAACCAAGTGACAAAGCTAGGAAGCCAGCTAGATTCGCTCGCGGACAACCTGCTCGTACCATCGACGATAGTGTGGTTGCTGATGTTGAGACCCGAAGTTTTGGCAGGCTACAACCAGATCGCGACCCTCGCCACAACGATAATTTATGTTGTGTTCCTTGCCATTGGTTACATCCGTTTCAGCAGATTTGCAAACCTCCACCTCTATTCGGGCAAAGCGAGTGGTGTAATCGGTACGCTGTTTATGCTTGACGCTTTTATTTTCGGCTTTCATCCGATGATGTTCTATCTTGCTATTGGCGTATTTACTTTGGCGAATTGTGAAGGATTGCTGTTGGTACTTACCCGCTCAGAGGTAAATGAGCATATGGGTTCAATTTTACGCAAACAGCCTTCCATGCAATGAAAGGCAGAATAACTATATGATTTATACACTTGTTGCATCTTGTATCTTGAATCCTAATCCGGATGCAGATGAGGCGAATTTACTGGAATCAACTGGATAACTTGCAACAATCAATGCGTTTGGGTGGATTCAGCGAATTCGTAGGTGGTATCATAAGATGTATGTCCCTTGAGATTTTCAATCTGTTCAGCGAGGTAGATTAAGTAAATGTCATCCACATATCCAAACGGAACCATTCTGATTGTCGAAGACGAAATCCCATACTGGACACATTATCAACGCAAACTCGCCCCGTTAGGGTTTCGGTTTGAAACCGCGATCTGTCCGAAAGAAGCGAGGGAGGTCTTGAAGCGAACTCAACCAGATCTCATCCTTTTAGACCTTCGGTTCGAGAATGAATCTCCCGACGAAGGGCTTGACTTCCTCTCGCAGATTCTGGAGCAGAACAGAGATATCAAAGTCATCGTTGTGACAGCTGCAACAGAACGACAGACTGCGTTGGAAGCGGTGCGACGGGGCGCGTCTGACTTTATCGAGAAGGGAAGCGTCGGTTTCCTCGATGCCCTTCAGTTTCGCGTACAAGCGGTCTTTGAACGCCTTCAACTGGAACGGCAAATCAAGGCACAACGGGAGCGGGAGATTGATCGAATCGGTGGCTATCCTTACGGTGCTGGACAGATCATCGTGGGAACATCATCTCCAATGCGAAGGGTGTACCATTTTATTGATCGAGTGGCACAAATTGATGAAACAGTCCTGATTCAGGGGGAAAGCGGCACCGGAAAAGAATTGATTGCCCAAGCCATACATTACCACAGTCAGCGGTCAAAAGGGCTTTGGATTCCGATCAACTGTGCAGCTATTCCTGCGGAATTGATTGAAGATGAACTGTTTGGACATCGACGCGGTGCATTCAGCGGAGCCACGGAAGATCGCAAGGGGGCCTTTGAAGCGGCAGATGGCGGGACGATTTTTCTCGATGAAATCGGTGAGATGCCATTACCATTGCAACCTCGGTTGTTACGTGTGTTGCAGGAAAAGAAGATAAAACGGATTGGGGAAAATGAAGAACGCGCTATCAATGCCCGCGTGGTTGCAGCAACAAATCGCAATCTGGAAATGGAAATAGAAAAAGGTAACTTCCGAGAAGATCTGTTTTTTCGGTTAAATGCTTTCTCAGTTAAGTTGCCCCCATTGCGTGAACGACGGGAAGATATTCCGCTCTTAATCCACCATTTGACCAACCTACTCAGTCAGCAATACAATCTTTATAAGCGTTTCACAGTTGAGACAATCAATCGGATGGTAGAGCATGACTGGCCTGGGAATATCCGTGAACTCAAAGATATGATTCAACGCGCAATCGTATTTGCCGATGGCGCTGAGATTTCGACACATGACCTCGACTTTACCCCCTCTTCAGAATCAACGATGTCCCCAATCAATCCCACGGGAAATCTAATGCCTTCTTCCCCCAAAAGCGAGACGGATGTGCGTCCGTATAAGGAAGTTCGATGTGTGCTTGAGGCGTGGTATGTCGGTGAAGTTCTTAAACTGACACAAGGCAATCAAACACGAGCGGCACTACTTCTCGGCATCGATCGAAATACCGTCCGACGCATCTTAACACGCAGGGAAGGACTACAGCTTTAAATTGAGCTTTGATTCATAAGTCTTACGGACAATTATCATCCAGCATCGCTTCAACTTTTAGCTGTCGAATTCCGACGGATTTATTATTCGATATTCCTACCTGTCAATCATTGTTAGATGAAATACACGATTAACAAGTGAGGTGTTTAATGAAAAAAGAGGATTATCAATTCTTTCAAGAACACGGCTATGTTTCGCTGGGGAAGATTCTGACTGATGAAGAACTGGATCATTTTGTTGGTGTTTATAACCGGGA
This sequence comes from Candidatus Poribacteria bacterium, assembly GCA_022567695.1. Classification (GTDB taxonomy): domain Bacteria; phylum Poribacteria; class WGA-4E; order WGA-4E; family PCPOR2b; genus JADFGN01. The sequence goes on from JADFGN010000332.1 coordinate 5,343, forward strand.
TTGGATGGAGAAGAAGGATTTTTGGTTTCCATACAGCAATCATCAGACCATCAACTGTGATGCGCTCGCCAGTTCATCGGAATTTGATGGCATCATTCGACATCCGAAAGTAATATCCCCTCTACAAACCTTGATGGGCGGTGACATCTGCTTTTCGGAAATCTGTATCCGGCATATGGCCCCTTACGATGGTGAGCCGAGACGCAGTTGGCATCGCGATCGAAAACACTGGTTGGAACACCCGCTACGCATGGATTACATCCAATTGATGCTGTATCTATCGGACGTTAATGAGACGACACACTGCTTTTCAATCTCGCCGGAATCGATTCATCAAGTACCGTTGGATACCGAGCCGCAGCTCGAACGCGGGGGTGTTCATGACCTACACGGTGAGGCAGGCACAGCCATTCTTTTCAATGTTGCGGTATTGCATACCGCAACGGTGCGCGTGACGCAACACGAGCGAAAAACGGTTCAAGTCTACTACGGCCATCGACATCATCAATTCTTGAGCAACGATTCGTTGATACCTGTCGATTTCTGGCACGATCATTCAGACCCCGAAACCCGCGCATTTTACGGTGTACTCAACGACAAGACTCGTCGATACATTGAACTTGCGGGAATGGAAAAACGCCCATTAGGTGAGATGGCCGAGATTCTGTATGAGATTGACTATAAGAACCGAGGAAAGTGAAAGACAATCGTGTGGACTTCAATCGCTGTCAACCGAGTGGTGGGTATTTGAGCGTTGCGTCAATAATCTGTTCAGCATCGTCAATCACTTGCCCACTCAGAAAATGCCGCACCGTCACATGCAAGTCATTTGTAGGTTGAGTTGAGGGCATGAAACCCAACACGAAATTTTTCATCTGTCATTCCGTGAAGGCTTAGACCTCATCCCCATTGGGCACGATTCGGGAGTGTTTCGGCTGTTGGAATCGCGGTTGAGCCATCTCCGCGACGGCGATCCTGCCGCGACAACCTTCATGGGAATTGGGCTTGCTCTCACATTTCTGCTCATGTTTATGCGAATGCGATTTCTGTGGTGGCCCCTGCATCCGGCAGGCTACGCCCTCTCGACCAATTTCGGCATCGATTATATCTGGTCATGTCTCGTGATTAGCTCGATTACCAAGTGGTGTATTCTGGCTTACGGAGGCGTGGGTACGTATCGTAAAGCGATTCCGTTCTTCCTCGGCGTGATTCTGGGGGAGTATTGCATGGGCAGTTTTTGGAGTTTGTTGAGCGTGATTTTGCAACAACGGACGTATGATTTTTATTTTGCGTAGCGTATGTCTGTACTTTTCAAAGAAATTTGCAAAGGTGACCGACTCTTACTTAGCTGTCGCATCATCTGAAGATCAAAAATTTAGCTTTCGCGCGGCCGGCTATGGTCTATGCTCCAAAGAATAAACGGTACGACCGTCCACTTCGCTGTTGAAAAGCACGGGCAAGTCCAGTTTCCGAAACGAGACGACATACGGAATTCCGCTGTTTGCGGAAATCCGTTTAGCCAACGCTTCCCATGCATCAGGCGAAGAATACGGATGTGCTGTCCGTTCCGTCAGAAACATCAAGCGTAGGTGGTCGTCGTTATTCTTCTTTTTTTTCTTATCAATCTCTGTCAGTAGAACAGCGTTCTTCGGCAAATGTGTCTCCGCAAACGCGGCAATCTCCGAGAATGTTCGGTCATTTCGATTCTGTCTCGCTATCCACCAAGCATCGACGGCTTCAGTGAGAAACGAAAGGATGAGCAGAATTGCCCATATCATGCGAAGCACTGAGCGGCGGCGTGTCTCGCTCGGTTTCCGGTGAAGCGTCCGTACGGCAAAATCACCGAGTATCAGCAGGAAGGCGGGCATCCCAATCAACGTGGCACTAGGCGTCTTGGTTGCGGCGAAAAGAAAAGGTGTCAGCACGCCGAAGCCCCAGACGTAAAGCATGCAGAAGCCTATGCTCTTCTCTGTGAAAAGGCGCCGAATCGTCCAGAAGACAGCCAAGATAACCGGAAGATAGAATGCATGAAATATGTGAAAGCTGTACTCCAGAAGAACTTTGTGCCACGGTGCGCCCCAGCCCTCGACGCCCTGGACCAGGTGTTCCCAGATGTAATCGTGTTCTATCTGGAACTCGATCGGATACTGAATCGCTGTGAACAGGGTCCAGGGTGAGGCAACGAGAAGCGTGGCCGCCAATAACCCCCAAATGTGGCGTCCTCGGAGGCGGCATTCTTCGCGGCGACCCATTCCCAAAGATGGAGCGAGCCATGCAGAAAGAGACAGTCCCGTAATGATGAACGCGGGATACGATTTGGACAGAAAGGCGGCGCCCTGCGCTATGCCAGCGAATAGAACAAACCGCCATCGCCCCGTCTTTACTACCCGAATGAGAAAGTAAATGCCCAACTCTGTCCAGAACAAAAGCGAGATGTCGATCGCATCGCTGAATAGATAACCTTGCGTTAAACGCATCATGAACGAAGAGAACGCCATTATCGAAGCGGCAGATTGCGGATTGAACTGCCCCCAGTTTCCGACATGCTCTTCCGACCGGAAGAGGTTCATGCCTGCTCAACGCCACGGCCGGGTTTCCGGCGAACCGCCAATTTCGCTGTAGGAGTAGCCCACCATCGTTTCGGGTTGCACCGATAGCACTTGGTCATCTCGCATCTCCACCGAGATGGGCTCACCGCAGTCCAGACAGGGCGCATCCACCCTCACGGTTTGGCCGGGAAACAGCCAGCGAACCGCCAGCGACTCGAACCCTCATTGGGCGAACCACTTTTGCTCTCCATCCACCGTGATGCGGTATTGGGTGGGCAGGTTGTGAAACGGAGGAAAGGAAACGATGTAGTCGGTATCCGGGTGGAGCCAGGCGGGAATGCCGCTGGCCACCAAGTCGTGAAGAACCTGTCGTCCTTCCTCCACCGGTAGGCCCAACTCCGCCGCCAGCTCGGTGTAGTGCAGGGCCTGCCCGGTATTGATGATGCGCTGCATGATGGCGTAATGAGCCCGGTCCAGCATCGCCAGTTCTGCCATCTTCCGTTCCTCCTCAGTGACAGGGTGAGGCTATATTACAACTCCCGCCGTCTAACGGCCAGCGGACCTTTAATTCCATGCAGTCCGTATCGTTGGCTACCTTGGCTCCCCTTGCTCGAAACCTGACATCTGCCGACCCTGTCTCGTTATAGCAGTTGATACAACACTGAGGGGGAAGGGTA
>JADFGN010000333.1 GCA_022567695.1 Candidatus Poribacteria bacterium
TCTAGCACAGCGTTTCGAGAAATGGGACAACCGTTGCCCTGAATGAACAGCACGATCGCCGAGGCATCGGAGTAATAGTAAAGCGTGTGAAAGTTACCTTGATGGTCATGCAATCCAAAGTCTTCGACACGAGTGTTTTTCAGGGGTTGTGCCGATGCAAACCACCCGGTAAAAATAACAGCCACAAAAATAATAGATAAAAGTGCACAAAAGTGTTTTCTCATGATGGTCCTTTATGGTAGGATTTTTTATTTTTGCGATACGAGCTTTTCACATAGAGGGGAAATGAGAACCTTTTCAAGGTTGGATTTTCACTCAATCGCCTCAAAAAAGGGGGAAGCGGATCTGAAAATGACGGGCTTTAGGGATTTGAACCTTGAAAAGGTTACAGCAACTGGAAAAGTCGTATTTGCTAAAGTTTCTTCACAGAGGTTTCTGCGTACCAATTCATTAGAATGATTTGAATGATAACATAATCAGATCAATTTCAGCAATAATCAACATTCGTGGGAGTAAAATCCTTTCCACAATTTCCCTTCGCAAGAAGGGATGCCCTGTTCCTACACTTTCAAAAAATTACCCAGCAACCTTTTCCCCTCACGCGTTAGAATCGATTCCGGGTGAAACTGCACGCCCCAAATTGGGTACTCTTTGTGTCTAACTCCCATGAGCTCGTCCTGATCTGTCCACGCGGTGATCTCTAAGGATTCAGGCAGGTTTTCCTTTTTGATGATCAGCGAATGGTAGCGCGTGGCTTCAAAAGGGTTTTCCAATTCTGCGAAAATCTCCGCACCGTTATGATGAATCATTGATGTCTTACCGTGCATCAACCGATCCGCCCGAACCACATCGCTCCCGAATACATGGCAGACGCATTGGTGTCCTAAGCAGACGCCTAAAATCGGTACCTTTCCGGCAAAGCGGCGGATGACATCACAGGACATACCCGCCTCGCGAGGTGTGCACGGACCGGGGGAAATAACAATCTTTTCAGGAGCAAGGGATTCGATTTCCTCCAACGTGACTTTGTCGTTACGATGAACGACAAGGTCCGCCCCTAACTCACCGAGATATTGAACGAGATTGTAGGTAAAAGAATCGTAGTTGTCAATCATTAAAATCATTGTTTGCCACTCCTTGCTTTATACGATTATTGAATTGCTGTGTTGAGTTATAGGAGCGGAATCCTTTCTGCGGATGTATTCGGCGAAAGGATTCGACTCCTACATCAGACTTTTGCAATGGATGATTACTCCAAGCCTGTCTCTGCCAACTCGATTGCTTTTAATACAGCTTGCGCTTTGTTGAGGGTTTCCTGATATTCCGTTTCGGGGACAGAGTCTGCAACAATTCCACCGCCCGCTTGCACGTAGGCGACCCCGTCTTTGATCACGAGTGTGCGAATCGTGATTGCCGTATCGGTGCTCCCGGAAAAGCTAAAGTAACCGACGGCTCCACCGTAAGGACCGCGCCGAGTCGGTTCGAGTTCATCAATAATCTCCATCGCTCGAATCTTGGGCGCGCCGGATAAAGTGCCTGCGGGCAAGCATGCACGGATGACATCGAAGGCGGTTGTGCCATCGCGCAATTTGCCAACGACATGCGAAACAATGTGCATTACGTGCGAATAACGCTCGATGACCATCATCTCACTCACGCGGACGGTGTGGTACTCGCAAACTCGTCCGAGGTCGTTGCGCCCGAGGTCAACGAGCATCACATGTTCGGCAAGTTCCTTCGGATCGGCGAGCAATTCCGTTGCAAGCGCGGCATCCTCGGCGGGCGTTTTTCCACGCGGACGAGTCCCCGCGATTGGGCGAGTTTCCGCAGTGCCGTCCTCAACGCGCACCATCATCTCCGGTGAAGCACCCACAATTTGAAGGTCAGCAAACTTGAGATAGTACATATAAGGCGATGGGTTCACGGTACGAAGTGCGCGGTAAACCTCGAAGGCATCCACAGATATCGGCACGCTAAATCGTTGCGAGGGCACGACCTGAATGATGTCACCTGCGGCAATGTATTCCTTTGCGCGAAGGATAACGTCTTCGTAGGCGGCCTTCGTAAAATTCGATGTGACCTTTGCTGTGGGCGTATCCGCCGATCGCTTTTTCGCCGGGTTCACAAGCAATGGTCTCTTGAGCTTTGCAATCAACGTATCAATCCGGTCAATTGCGTCTTCGTATGCAGCTTTCACATCGCCATCAACGTGCGCGTTGGCAACGACCTTGATCTGGTGATTGACATGATCGAAAACAAGAAGCGTATCGGCCATCATGAAGAAGCAGTCAGGCAACTCTCGGTCATCTTCTGTACTGTCAGGCAGTTCTTCAACAAAACGCACGACATCATAACTCAAATATCCTACCGCTCCGCCGTGAAAATGTGGCAATCCTTCCACATGAACGGGCCGATAGCGATTCATGAGATCTTCCAGTTCAATCAACGGATCGCAGGATTGCCGCTCAGTTGTCTCTCCTGTTCGTAAATCTTGGATTCTTACTTGATTGTCTTGGCTTCGGAAAAGGATTGAAGGATCGGTACCGAGAAACGAATAACGAGCGAGATTTTCTCCCCCTTCAACACTCTCTAGCAAGAACGCATTATCATTTTCATCGATTTTGTAGAACGCCGATACGGGAGTTTCCATATCCGCCAAAATCGATTTATAAACCGGAATCAAATTACCATGCTGTGCCTTGCTACGAAAATCTTCAAAATTCGGGTAATACATTGAAGTCTCCTTAAAACGTAAAGCGTAAAACATGGGACTCCAGCACCTTTAATTTTACGTTTTACGAATACACTGCATTCGGATTAAAAACCTTCTTACCAACAATGCGCGTAGAATTGCCATCGGGGGAGACTTCTCGGAAGAAGCAGGAGCGATATCCTTCATGGCACGCCCCGCCCTTCTGCTCGACTTTGATTAAGAGTGTATCAGCGTCACAATCAAAGGCGACGGTCCGCACGTCCTGCGTGTGACCCGAAGTCTCCCCCTTCACCCAGAATTTCTGGCGAGAGCGACTCCAGAAGCACACGCGATTGGACTCTAAGGTTCTTCTTACCGCCTCACGGTTCATATATCCCATCATGAGGACTTCGTTATTTTCAAAATCTTGGATAATTGCAGGGATTAGCCCGTTTTCATCAAACTTCAGTTGATCTAAAATTTTCATGAATTTTCCTCCGTATTCGATAATGTTAGAGTTTGTGTCGCCCATAGACCTGACAGGTTTGCCAAACCTGTCAGGTCTAACGGCAAAAGTTAGGCGACAACCAAGCATAAAAAAAGCCGTAGACAACGAAGGTTCGTATGCCTACGGCTTGAAGTTTTACAAAATAAATGCAGAAGTTTTATTTCAGCAAAGGCACACTCCTTCCCCCGTCAGATTAAAATGCCACCAATGCCAGCGATGCGATCTTGTATAAAAATGGGGGAATGAATTGTGAAATTGCATTGTCTTTTCAGTGTGTCCTTTTAGCGTGATGATGCGTAAAGGTTATCACAACGTCGGTTTGGGTGTCAAGAAAAAATCTCAGAGAACACTTGACATATAACCATTTAATGACTACAATCTGCGTATGTACGAAGTCTTCGTAAAGAAAAAAGTGCTTAGAAGCTTGCGAAGAATGCCTGAACAAATTCAGAAAAAGATGGCGAATCTTGTCGAAGATTTGCGGGACAAAGGGCCTATCAGAAGTGAATGGCCAAATTTCAGCAAACTTGGAGAAGATAGATATCATTGCCACCTTGCTTATAAATGGGTCGCTTGTTGGTCCTGTGAAAAAAAATCAGTGAGAATCGAGGTGTATTATGCAGGCAGTCGTGAAAATGCCCCATATTGAAATAAATATCAAAGGAGATATTCCGCGAAAACTTCTTTCCGTACTGCAAGAAGAATATGGCGAAAACGTGCATCTCTCCCAAGACAGTGATGATGAAAACGTCAATATTTTTGGAACTGACTGGTATCGGGATATAAAATCAAAAATGACGCTGGGCGACAATTTGAAAATCTATCGACAAAACCATGGATTGACACAAGCTCAACTGGGCGAAATGCTCGGTGGCGTTCCCCGGCAGCATATCTCGAATATGGAGAGAGGTCATAGGTCTATCAGCATCAAAACCGCTCGGAAATTAGCGAAGATATTCAACGTTTCACTAGAGAAGTTTGTTAAATGAATGGTTAGAGTCCCTAAGCGATTGGGAAAAGAGTCAATGTTTAAGCGGTTGCAAGAAAGTTGTCCCAAAGCAGAGAAGTTGTGTAAAATAATGGCAATCATCGAAGCAATTTCTTTTGAAGAAGGCAAAACCCAAATGAAACAATTACCTGCAATTTTCCTTATTGGAATGAGTTGTTTTCTCTCTGCCTGTGTTGGTAAAGGGAAAGCAATCACACATATCAATCGGGGGATTGGCTATTATGAACAAAACAAGTACGATTTAGCAATTGAGTCGTACCGGGAAGCCATCTCCACCAACCCTGAAAATGCTTATGTATATTACCTTCTGGGGAATGCCTACCTTCAGCATGCCAACAATGACATAATAGTTGAAGCATATCAAGTTCAAAGAAGGAGAAATCTAGCGCGTGAGTCTTTCCAGAAGGCGATTACCATCAACCCTAACTTAATTGAGGCGCATGCGGCTTTGGGGATTATCTACATGCTTCAAGGCAAGTACGATTTAGAGATTGAGTCTTTCCAGAAGGCGATTACTATCAACCCTAACTATGCTTATGCGCATTTCAATCTGGGAATTGCCTACCGAAGGCGAGGTAACAAACAACAAGCGATTATCCACTACGAAAATTTTATCCGTACTGTGCGTGGTGACTCTCCTTTACAAAAGCGTATCCCTGACGCAGAATATCAAATACAATTGATGAAGTCGGAACCTTTCAATGAGTAAATACTCGGCGAAGCAGATGCTACGGTCAGTGGTAAGAAATTAGTTTAAGCAGCGGGAACACCAAAGAAATAATGAAAGGAAACTTGCTTGAAGCAACTTCCACAGGACTCCGGACTCACAACACGTGCCTTTCTGCTGGCGATGTTTGCCACGGTCATCATGGCTTTCTGGACACAGCATAGCGAACTGGTGATCGACAGTCCGAGCTTCAACAGTATCCATCCCTCTGTAGCGGGCTTCTTCGCGGTCATCTGCATTTCATTGTTCATCAATCCTGCCCTCAAGGCAATCCGACCCGCTTGGGCACTGAAACAATCCGAGATGCTACTTATCTACAGTATCCTCATTGTGACGGGGCCTGTCGTTTCAATTGGCGGTGTTCACTTTTTTCTGCCGACGCTGATCGCTCCATATTACTACGCAACGCCTGAGAATGAATACGCGGAGCTTTTCCATCATGTTATCCCCTCATGGTTTGGCCCCAAGGGAACGGAAGTCATCCGGCAATTCTATGAAGGATCTGAAGGTGCCGGGGTCCCATGGACAGTCTGGTTAAAGCCGCTCGCACTCTGGACCCCTTTTCTCCTCGCCGTTTATTTTATCTTTCTCTGCATGAATGTCATCATCCGTCGGCAATGGGTCGATCGGGAAAAACTGACCTTTCCGCTAGTATCTCTGCCACTCGAAATGACGATGGATGCGGAACCAAATCGGTACTTCAATCGATTCTTCCGAAATGGACTCATGTGGGCAGGTTTTCTGATTCCTGTTGTGCTGCATGGGTTCAACGGATTGCATAACTATATCCCCTCCGTACCCGCCATTCAATACAAAAATATCAACATCAGCCGCTATTTCATAGAGCGGCCCTGGAACGCCATGGGATACACCACGATATCCTTATACCCGTGTGTGATCGGCATCTCCTACATCCTGACGCTTGATATCTCCTTCAGTTGCGGCTTCTTCTATGTGTTTGCCAAGGCGGAGGCGATTATTGGAGCCGCAGTTGGTTGGGTCGGCAGTTCGAGCCTTGCGCGGTTCCCGTTTTTGGAGGAACAGGGAGCGGGTGCGTTTCTCGCCATTGCCCTGCTTGGATTGGGTCTCGCATGGCGACATCTACGGGATGTCATCCGAAGTGCTTTTCTCGATACGCAGACGGTGGATGATTCAAATGAGCCGCTCTCCTATCGGTGGGCGGTGTTCGGCTGGATTTTGGGGATGGTGTTTCTAATCGCTTGGTCAATGACAGCGGGAATGACCGCTCTAGCGGCGTCTGTCTTTTTTATTTTGTTTTGCCTGTTTTCCATATCGCTCACTCGCATGCGGGTGCAAGCGGGGATGGGGTGGATTCATGGCCCGCTTTCCATTCAAGATCTCATGCTCACAGCAGTAGGCACCGCGAATCTCGGCGTGACCAACCTGACGATTCTTTCCCATTATTTTTTCATGACGGGTGAAATGCGTGGTGTCATATCTGTAATGCCCAGTCAGTTGGAGGGATTTAAGGTGGCGGAGGCTGCCCGAATTTCTCCACGGCATCTGGTGGTAGGCTTGTTGCTGGGTACTTTCATTGGGTTGCTGCTCGCCTACTTCGCTGCTTTGCGTACCATCTACGAATTTGGGGGAAATATCCTCAATCACTGGCGGGTACGTTCGATGCCAGTCATTCCCTTTCAGCGGTTGCATAGTGTACTTAGTCAACCGAGAGATGCAGACTGGATGGGGATGCAGTTTGTCGCCGTCGGTTTTGCAGTAGTGATGGTGCTCACCTTTATTCGCCGTCGCTTCGTGTGGTGGATGTTCCATCCCATCGGCTATGCCGCCGCACACACAACACGCACGATGAGATGGGTATGGTTTGCTATGCTCATTGGCTTTGGGGTTAAATACCTCGCTTTCAAGCACGGTGGCATTCGCACTTATCGCAAGCTGCTTCCGTTTTTCCTCGGACTCATTCTCGGTGATTTCTTCATGGGTGGATTTTGGGGCGTGATCGGACTGTTTTCGGATCAACCCGGCTATCTATTCTTTCCGTGATTTTTCCGCCTTGTGCGCGACTTAGCACTTCGGCCAGAGAGGAGACGATTCAGATTCGATTTGACTCAACGAAAGGCATCCTTAGCGGAATTAAGCCGGCGGTGGGTGTTCACCCCAAGCCATCCATAATCGCCGGGCACGAACGAGGCGCTGGCGATTCATTTGCCAGGCTTCCACGGTTGCCCGTCCGCAAATTGTTTTCCCGATAATTCGAGTGCCATCTTCACTCCACCGAAAATGGCGATTCCATCGTTGTTGACGCGGGTGAAACAAACGCACGTTTCGTCCGGTCTCCGGATCAATCGCCCATATCCGAGAACCTTTGTGCCTGTTACAAGTTGCACAACTCGCGCATAAATTATCAAGGGAAGATGTACCATTTAGCGATTCGGGAATAATATGCTCAATTTCGAGCTCTGCCCCAAGTAAATCGCTCTGGCTCAAACAGTATTCACACTTTTCCTTTGCGCGTTTTAAGACCTCCTGGCGCATCGGTTGAGGAATATAGGCTTTTTTTACGGATTTTCACCCGCACGTCGCGAAAGACGTTTCACCAACAACTTGAGCGTGTATAGAGCTTGGGCTTTGAGGAGCGTCAATTCTTCACTTTCCTCAATGAGTCGATCGATTTCCTCTTCCTCGTCAAGGGGAAGTGTTTGGGTACGGTTTTTTTCCAGTAGTTGACTGAGTCGTTTTTGTTTCTTTTTGTCGAGGCGATACTCCGTACCGTGTCGGATGGCTTCTTCCTCCATGGAAAGTTGGGGGATTAGGTTTTCAACCGGGAGTGATTCCCACAACGACGGTACGAGCGTAAATAGTTGACGTTTTTCTTCAGCATTAAGCTGTTGGAGTTTGCCAGCTACCTCCTGGACCTTTTCAGATACAGTCATCATACATCACCTCTGAGTAAGATATGTGAGAGATTATACCTTATCCGCTGTATGTTCAGCAAAATAAATCTAAGGAATCTTTGGTGAACAGTTGCGTTATTGTGTTCCGCAACTCACGATTAACGGTTTGTTGTCGTGCACTGATGTTACTGAAGTATTATATCGAACTGACGTTATTTCACCACCGCCATTTTCCCCACCGCATTGAAATCCTCCGCTTCAATGTGGTAGAGGTAAACGCCGCTTGAGACCTTTTCACCGTGGAAGTTACGTCCATTCCAATACGCCGCTCGGTTTCTTGAAATGTAAGAACCAGCCGCTTGATGTCCTAGCTCAAGTTGGCGAATCAGAATGCCACGAGCATTGTAGATTGAGATTGCGACGTAAGCAGGTTGGGCAAGTTGATAAGGTATCCATGTCTCTGGATTGAAGGGGTTCGGATAATTCGGCAACAACGTGGATTTTTCGGGGATACGCATCGCTTCAACGGACAAGTGACCTACTTCAACGGTAACTCGTATCTGCTTGCCATTCCCATCCACGAGTTGAATTTGATACAGTGACAGCATGGTGTCTGCTCTCGCATGCGAAAGCTCTGACTCTGCGAGTGTAATGATTGCGAGTTCAGAAGCGTCATCAATCCCGCCGATATTTCCAAGATAAGAGAATGCCCCGTTGTTCAGCGATGAATGCCAGTAAGCCTGTTGATCTGACTTT
>JADFGN010000334.1 GCA_022567695.1 Candidatus Poribacteria bacterium
ATTAGAGCAGGAAAGGAGCCTGCATCCAAGTTGGAGAAACTGGACAAGGAGTTGCATGAGTTGAAATCGAAAAAAGAAAAAATCGAACAAGCCTTAAAAAAGGTAGATGTTTCTGTAAAAAAGGCTCAAAAATTGGCCCGTACCGCAGTCAGTGTAAAGGAAAAACTCTTGGCTCAAGGATTCAACAAAACGTTGAACGATTTATGGCTCGATCTCTTCAAACGGCTCGTCAGGCCTAATGAGAGATTTAAACCTCAACTGGAAACTACACTTGGACGAGGCAATATCCATGCTGAAATTCAAGGCGTTGCCGAAGGCGTTGAGCCGTTCAAGCAACTCGCAGCCGTATTAAGCACAGGCAATCTAAACACCGCTGCTCTAAGTTTGTTTCTGGCTCTACATCTTATTGAAAAACCTAAACACCAACTCCTCGTGTTAGACGACCCTGTTCAAAGCATCGACGATGTACATGTCGTGCAACTGGCAAACTTGCTTCGCATGATTGTCCACGAAGCGGACAGACAACTCGTTGTTGCGGTGCATGAACGCGCATTATTCGATTACCTCTGCTTGGAACTCGGACCAACACGTAATGAAGATAGCTTACTTGCGATTGAATTAGTTCGAGACGAAAAAAATGATGAAACTCGCATACGCCATGAGCGGCGCACCTGGAAACCCGATCAACTTAAGTTCGGTACCGCTGCATAACACCATCCGACCACAATGCAGAAGCATCGATAGTGACTTTCGCTATTGATGCTTCCGGCGGTTTCTAATCCTGTAAAATTATCGCGTGCTTCAACTTTTTATAGTACCGATTCCGCTTTTTAAACTGTCTTTCGAGGAAAGGAGTTTTGCTGTCCCGATAATCGAAGATGTATCGAGCATTCTCAGAGACCTTTCCACGCTCAATTCTCCCGATGTACTGGACAAGCTTGCCTTCAAAAGCGAAAGGATACACCAAAAACAGACAATCCAAATTCGGAAAATCGGTGCCTTCACCGATTAATTGACCGGTAGCGAGGAGGATGTGAAAATGCCCTGAGTGAATCTGCTTTTCAACTTCCTTACGTTTTCGCACACCCAGATCTCCAGTCAAAGTGATGACCTCAAAATCACGCTTCAAATAAAGATTGAGCATTTCAACATGCTCTTTGCGCTCTGTTAACACGAGGCATTTGTATCCCTGCTGAGCATATCCTGAAATATCCTTCATGATTAACTCGTTCCGCCTCTGATCGAAAATCAATGCCTTGGAAAGAAGGTGATATTCATCAGTTTTGATCCGAAAAGGCACCGAGAAATCTGTCTCGCGGATGCAGACTGTGAGTGCAGGTTGCACTGAAGATTCCTCGTGTTGATAGGCCTTTGGCACTTCATGAACAATATCCCCGAGGTAGACGAAGATTAGCTTCTCATCATTGTGTTTGCGTTGCGGCGTTGCTGTGAGTCCGAAAAGGTAGTACGGACTCAATTGCGTAATGACATGACTAAACATCTTGGCGGGCACATGATGACATTCATCGACTAAAACTGTGCCGAATTTCGCCCCGAGTTCATTTAGATCTTCGCGTCGGCTTAATGATTGCACCATGGCAACGGTGATTGGGGTTTTAACTTTCTTTTTCGCGCCAGAAAGCTGACCGATAAGCTTTTTGGGAATATCGAGGAAATCTTCAATTCTCTCAACCCACTGATCGAAAATCTGTTTCTTGTGAACAATGATAAGTGTGGGTTGTTTCTTACGCGCAATGAGTTCAAGCCCCATGATTGTTTTGCCCGAGCCGGGCGGTGCGACCAAAATTCCCTCCTCCATTTTCTCGAAGGAGCGCAACGCCTTCTTTTGATGGGGAAATAGTTTGAACGTCGGGGACAAATCAATTTCGTCCAATTTACCCCGTTCATCACGGATCTGAAAGTTGATCTCATTTTCTTCCAGAAATCGGGTCAATTGATTCAGAAATCCACGCGGGACTAAAATCGAATGATCATCGTGTTCAATTGCCTTAAAATACCGCTCGGTTTTGTAATTGCTTCGACCCAAGCGCTGATTGATGATGAATTTCGAATTGAAGAAATGAAGTTGCTCAGTTAAAAAGTCTGTCAATTTCTTGGGGAGGTTGCCTTTGGGGATAATGATATAATTCCGAACCGTCAATTCCAAAGTCTCTGAGAAAGTTTCTTCTTTCCCCGCATCGGTAAAACTCTCAAAAAGCGCATTCAATGTGGCGGGGGTTATCTTCTGAACCGCAGCCAGTATTTCCCATTGATTCGGGTAGGGCGTAAAATCATTCTCTACGTCAACAAACACGCTGTTATCTTTTTGTCTCGGCTTATATTGAAGTGGCAGCGCAATCAAGTTCCCAAACCCTTTGCCGCTCAGATAATCCTGATTCGGAAACACTCGATCAAAGCTATCCGCTTTTGTCAATTCATCAATAATTTCCGCCTCTCTGAGAAGCGAAAATGCAATATTCCGACTTTTATAGGCGGGATATGGTTCGGTAAAGAAAAGCCATACGTGCGCTCCATTTCCCGAACGTGACCGTTCAACATAAACAGGAAGCGAGTATTTTCCACACACCTTTACGAAGGACTGTGTTTGACCTTTCCAATCCGCTCCATCGAAATCAACTGCGAGGAAATAGGAAGTGTTGTCTTTCATCAATGGATATAAGCCGATCGTCATCTGCCCCCGTAAATGTCGTTCGATGTATTCTTTACTCAATGGGATATAGTCGCATTGAGTGCATTTTTTGCCGATGGCTTTTTTACAGACTCCCGGTACCCATTCATTTCGGCAGGCGGGGCTATAGCCGCTTTTCGATCCATCCCATTTCTCCCACCGTTTGGCGAACACATCGGTGCGTCCCCTAAACAGTGATCTGAAGTATTCCAATTTCTCTTGTTTCGTCAATTTTTTGGAGTGTGAAAGTTCTGCTTTTGCGGCAGAAACGGAGCTTTTGTATTCTAAAAATTCTGCTTTTGCCTTTTGCGTTTCTGAATCGCTGCTTTCAAAGTTTAGAAGAAATTGGGGTACAGTATCTTCCTCTTGTGATAAAGTCGTAAGCAAATTAGAGATGGTCATGTGAAGGTAGGGTTCATATTTATCACGTCGGTATTTACCATGCGGCTTTTGAGACAGGATATCGAAAAGCATCTGTGGGTCGTGGATGTTGTGGTCAAGGCAAGTTATTCCGATTGCCCAATCACGTGCGGAAGTATCCCCATGTCGGGGTGGATTTTTCCAGAGTTTTCGGAGTTTTGAATCTGACGCAAGGGCATCAAGGAAAACTTGAGGGAGCTTCGGATTTTTGGTGAGATTAAGCGTTTTGGATTCCGCAGTGAGATTCAACAAATAATTCAACAGCCCTGCATCCTCTCGCCGAACCGGTGCATCTAACCATCTGCTGACCCGATGTGGGCGATCGGGATACTTGGTCGCATTCCCCTTGACACTCGTTGTTCCGATCACCTTGATAATCCGTGGTAGATCGTAAATTGAATCGATCTTGATTTTCCCTTTCCCTGTTTCCGACAATGAACGCCTTATCCCCGCTTCAAAGGTTTTTAACTGGCTTTCAAACGTGTGCGTAAAAATTTCTAAGCCCGTTTTGAGATCTTTGCGAGCGGCGTACCATCCAGATTCGGGCAGTTCATAACGCGGGATAAAGAACCAAAGCTGACAGCCGTTGCCACTCATCGCCAACAGCGGAGGGACGAATCCACGTTTAGCAATCAGATCGCGTTGATACTGCGCTTCGGTAATTGCCCAATTGAGTTCTTCTTCGGTCGTCGCTTGCTTTTCCAAACCTTTCGGGCGAATCGGATCGAGGTCAATCACCAAGGTCGTCACAGCAGCGATGTCCCGTTTCTTGGCACTTGAGCGGCGTTTTGGTATAAATCCCCCTCGTCTTTCACGCAAGCCGGCGTATAAATTTGCCGTGCCGTCATATTCTCCACAAACCTGCACAAGCTGTTCTGATGAATGAACCATGCAATTCTGGACGCAAGAAGTTCGTCCATTCGCATGCACTTTGAGCACACGAAGTTCTAGCGACACCTGATGTGACAAAAGTTGGTATGTGGCGTGGATGTCTTTTTCGTCCATAATTGCTCCTTTCAATCAGGGATACAGGATTCAAGATGCAAGAAGGAAAATCCCGATCGACACCTTGAAAAAATGGGATGCGAACGTCAGCGACTCATTTGGAGAATGTGAGAATTACATGACCCAACAGCGAGAGATTAACGAATTTGTTAACTCTGATTTTCTCTGCGAGGCTTTGGGTTATTATACCATATTATTAGGATTATAGCCTATATTTTTATAGCACTTTATTGGAACATAGCCGATCGTGTTTTCCTCCTGCAAATGCTATCATTTTTTGAAAGTTACAGGAGGTTTTTTAATGTCGGATTTGCTTACAAATTTAGGTGGGAGAATTCATAAGTTCAGGAAAGCATCTAATCTGACACAGGCAGCCCTTGCGGAAAAAGCAGAGATTAGTGTTTACTATATTGGGGAAATTGAGCGCGGAGAAGCCTCCCCATCTCTGGGCGTCCTCCATGATATTGCAAAAGCATTGGGCGTAACAATGAGGGATTTGCTTTATTTTCCTTCTGAGCAAGAAACACCGAAAGAAATCATCGAAGAGGTTGTCATGAGACTGCGAGCGGGGAATGTCTGTGATGTAGAGGGGTTAAACCTTATTAGGGAGATGGTCAAAAGACTGGCTATGGAGAGTGGAGATTTATGAACGTGCCATGTGCTGCGCGTTGCTCAAAACAATCATCCGTAACCTTTTGTGCATAAAAAATGCGCCTTAACTGCATGATGTGTTAAGGCGCGTGATGTTTTTAATGGGGTGCGATCATTCAAGTATGGAAAGTTCCAACGGCGATTTCGATCCATAAACCAGCGGCTTGCCAACCGTGAACATTACTGTCTCTGTCGCCCATGTATGCCGAGGCTTGAGGCTCAGATCCTTCATGGAAATTTCCAGTAACTTTGGAGCCGTTTCGTTGTAAGTTTTGATGGGGCTAGAAATATTTTCGGGACGTAACTGATCCAACGGAATCTTCCGCGTCGTTGCGATAACTTTGATACGCTCGTCTCCGATTGGACCGCCGAGTTCAATGGCATACTCATCCGTCGAAGGAATCGTATACTTCTGACCTTTTTTCAGGAAATTGTTGGGTTCATATTCGCTTGGAAAAAGCAGGTTAATTTTGCCGCTACTACCGATGTCCAAAACATAAACGTAGCAATCGCGCGTTGGCTTCATGGAAATCTCCACTGTCTCGCCGACATTGTATGTTGCCAGATCGCCTTTATCAAGCGTTACGTTGATTGCAAATTTAGGCTTCGGATTTTCCAGATTGACCAGTGCTTTTTGCACATAGCTGGCACGGAGGAGCGAGGCAAAACCTTCGACCCGCTCCATTTCACCGTTCTCTTTGCGAATCTGGTGGTCTCTAAAGAACGTTTTCACAGCCGAGTTAATCTGATTTGCATACATCTTGAGGGTATGTTTTCGTGTCGAATTTCCGATGTTCACATTGATGAGGCGCAGCGAGACATTGAAAAGACTCCCTTGGGATTTGACCGTCCCAGTCAAGATGCGATCTGGCGTTTCCTTTTTACCCACCAGTTTGACGTTTGGTAAACTACCGATTTTACCCCTGATTTTTTCGGTCAACTGCCCAGCGATTGTTTCTGCACTGCCATCCTGTGCTTTGAATGGCTCAACAAGCAAGAGTAAATCTTTACTCTCAATGTGGTGCCTTTCACCAATCACCCAATCGCCCGCGTGGATTTCCTCACCACCTTCGAGGGGTCGAGCGTGGGCCTTCATCGGTTCCACATGTGTGATATGAATTTGAGCTTTGCGATTCCCGGATTGATTGTAGACGCCGTAAAGTGAACCCCGGGTGACCCCATCATCACTCCCGATTGAGAGTTGAACGTCTTCTCCAGCAACCTCCTTTACCCGCCCGTCATAATCAAGTCCAGGTAGCGTTGCCTCCGTAGACTCGGAATCCGACTCAACTTGATTGCTATTATTGAATGTACCGATCAAGGCGACATTGTCACTTCCATAATACTGTGGGTCTTGGTGCCACCCTTTCTTTTTGATACGTTTTTGGGTTTCTTCCCAAAGTTCACGAACACTAATGACGCCGTCACGATTCGCATCAGTTATGTCTTTACTCCGCATGCTCTCGATGAGATAGTTGGTCAAAACCCCGCCCTGAATCGAGGGAGATTCCAGCGATACTTGATGGTCGTCGCATCCGGAGATTGATGTTTCACCTCCTGTATCTGTACTAATCCCACGACTGCTACTACCGAGAGCCGATGCCAGTTCAGCTTCTGTGATGTCGGGGTCATACGCCTGGATTTCTTCAATTGTACTTTCACGAATTGCAGCATCCGGCTCTGGATAGTACGCTTTGACACGCGGAACATTATCGGATTGTTCACCGAACCCAACTAATCCCCTTGTGCCAGTACCGGAATGGCAGCAGTCCAAAATCACGATTTTCTGATCTGTGTTGATTTTATCCATCCAGTTTCCCAACTCATTATCACGGAGGAAAGTATATGCATGACGAGCTGAATCGTAGAGGCACAATAATTCATCCTTGCCATCCACCTCTTCCTTCGCTCTTGGATTTCTCATCTGTACACCGTGTCCACTAAAGTAGAAAAACGCTTTGTCACCCGGTTTTACATTATCAATTAGCCATGTTTTAAAGGCTTTCTTGACATTCTTCTTCGTTGCTTCCTTGCCGACAAGCATTTTTATATTGTCTTCTTTGAACCCTGCATAATTGATTAGTGCGTTTTGCATCCGACGTGCATCGCTTTCGCAGAAGCGAAGATCGGGTGAAATATTCCGATAATCATCAATGGCAACAAAAAGTGCCCAGTCTTCAGCATATGTAGATGTAGGACAAAGTGCCATGATACTATATAAAGCACTTAACAGAAGGATGTATCGTACCGACTTGGTCAACATGTCTTTTCTCCTTGTATTTCCGTCCCTCCCCGTAGGTCTTTAGACTCCTGCACTGTAGAGAGAAGGACAGGGTGAGGTTAGATCCGCCTAGGGTGTATCTTCTCAATGTTGCAGTATTTTATCACGATTGGCATAAAATGTCACGCTTTTACCACGCTATGAGAAATGGTCAGGTTATTTTCTATAATATGCAAAATCGATGCCATCCTCACAAGAAGCGAATTGGTGAACGCCAAACGTTTAATTGATCTTTTCAATAGGGTATGCTATAATTTTTTGAACTGAAGTGGTAGGGCTGAAAACATACGAGCGTAACCATTGAGACACTTCATACGGGCTTGATGATTCGGTAACTCAGTTTATTCGCCACAATTTCAGATTTCTTATGCTTTGGGGAGGTATAATGTTGTGATTAAGTTATATGGAAAAGAATACGATAGACTGCAATTGCTTCGTCATGTGGGTGACATTTCGCAGATTTCCGGCACGAAGCAATATCGATTAGCAAGCGGGAATGAACAGGGCGTCAATGCTGTTGACTTTTGGACGGGGTCTGGATTGAATTTTACCGTATTGGCAGATCGCGGAATGGATATATCTTCTGCGAGTTATAATGGAATTCCGCTGTGTTGGAACTCAAGTACAGGCGATGTTGCCCCCGCTTATTATGAACCGGATGGGCTTGGTTGGTTACGAGGTTTTTTTGGTGGTTTGCTGACAACCTGTGGTATGACATTCTTGGGAGAGCCAGACGAAGACCAAGGTGAGGCGTTGGGACTCCACGGACGTGTTTCTTATATTCCTGCGAAAAATGTTTGGGTGGATAGCCGATGGGAAGGAAGTCGATATACGTTATGGGTTCAAGGGAAAGTGACCGAGACCTCCGCCTTGGGTGAAAATCTCTGTCGCACTCGTCGTATCTGGACGGAACTTGGCGCAAAAAATCTTCACATCGAAGATATTGTTGAAAATCTGGGCCATCGAAATACACCTCACATGTACCTTTTCCATATTAATGCTGGGTTTCCAATTGTTGCCGAAGGATCGGAGTTGTTGGTACCCTCCGTAAAGGTGAGTCCGCGGGATGAAAATGCCGCATCAAATCTGAGCAACTACGCCCGTTGCGAGCCGCCGACTGTCGATTTCCAAGAACAGGTGTACTACCACGAAATGGGATGTGATGAAGATAACCATGTTTATGTCGCTTTGGTGAATCGATCTTTTAATCATGGACAAGGACTGGGATTGTATGTGAAATACCATAGAACACAGTTCCCGCGATTCATTCAATGGAAGATGTGCGGAGAAGGGGCATACGTCATGGGATTAGAGCCCGCAAACTGTGGGGTTGATGGTCGGGCAAAGGAACGAGAACATGGAACGTTGCAATACATTTCCCCCGGTGGGCGTAAGCACTACGAGGTCGAAATCGGCGTCTTGACTTCTAACGAAGAAATCGCACAGATGGAGGAAAAAATTGCGGCGATTAAAATTAACAGCGATTCAAATGTGTAATACTTAGTGTTCGGGC
>JADFGN010000335.1 GCA_022567695.1 Candidatus Poribacteria bacterium
AATTACGTGAAGTACACCCTTGAATCGGATAAGGTTTGCACAAATAAAGGGATTCGTTCCTACTGCGACCCTCGCCTCTACGAAGGAGAGTTAGATATCCTCTATCACAACAATGGGGATGGCACGTTCACAGACGTGACAGAAGCCGCGGGCTTTTCCCGCGCGATGGGGCGAGGGCTTGCAGTCGTTTGGGGGGATTACGACGATGACGGCGACGTTGATCTGTACATCGCAAACGACGCGGACCGGAATTTCCTCTATCGAAACAATGGTGACGGCACGTTTACCGATGTCAGCCTCATTGCGGGCGTGGGATTCAGCGAAGATGGAGACGCGGAAAACGGCATGGGGGTTGATTTCGGGGATTATGACAACGATGGAAACTTGGACCTCGTCGTCACGAACTTTCAAGAACAGACAAACACGCTCTATCGCAACGAAGGGAATGGACTCTTTCTAGATCTGAGCTATGCCTCCCAGATTGGGGCGATAAGTCTACCGTATCTCGCATGGGGTGTGAACTTCTTCGACTACGATAACGATGGGTACACCGACCTGTTTATTGCGAATGGGCATCTCCACGATAAGATTCACGCCTATGATGCACTGGGTGTTTATGAACAGCCGAACCTACTCTTCCGAAATCTCGGGAACAGCACATTTGATGAAGTGGGTATCGGACAGTCCGCCATCTTGCCCCCATCGGCGAAAGTGAGCCGTGGAACAGCATTTGCGGACTACGATAACGACGGCGATTTAGACCTCCTCGTGACGAACTTAAACACCCCTTGCGATCTCTTGAGAAATGACGGTGGCAATCAAGGGGCGTGGCTCATCCTCAAACTGGTTGGCACGCGCAGTAATCGAGACGCCATCGGGGCGCGTGTCAAAGTTGCGGCGGGGAACACGACACAGATTCGCGAAGTGCGAAGCGGTTCAAGCTACCTGTCGCAAAGCGATATGCGTTTGCACTTCGGGCTGGGAACACACAGACGGGTGGAGTACATCGAGATTCGTTGGCCAAGCGGTCTGGAGGAACGCCTCGAAGGGATTGGAGCGAATCAAACCCTCACGCTGATTGAGGGAGAGAACGGAGGTAAACAGTGAATAATCTGCTTCGTCACATCTTAAAACCGGTATTTTACTTGATGTTATTCATTTTGGCATCTGCACCAGTGAATTCAGAGGACAATGCCATGGTCATTCAGGACAAAAAGCACTTCAGCGAAGTCTTCGACGAAGAAAGGCACTACCGAGTTTTTCTGCCGTCGGGTTATGAAACCGATTTAGATCGACGATATCCGGTGATATACTTCTTTCACGGCTACGGTGGGAGATACAATGGTCCCGCCGAAGGTGAATCCTCGAGGTCCGCAGAATCCCGCTACTATGACGAATTCAATGGCAACGTCGAGCGGTGTGGTCCCGACCCGCTTGATAATATTGCCGACTATGTGAAAACGCACGAGGTCATTGTCGTCAAATGGGATGGCTATGTCAATACACAATATCCCCGCCCCTACGACATTGGTCCCGTAAAGGACGACCTTCACTTTGTCGATTATTTCCCAGAGCTTGTCGCTTACATTGATGCAACGTATCGTACGATTGCGACTCGCGAGGGTCGGGCGACCTCTGGCTTGAGCATGGGCGGTTTCATGTCGATGTTCGTCGCGTCGAAATCTCCACACCTCATTAGCAGTGCATCGTTCTTCAACCCGTCGGCTGGATTCATCATCGGGCCAAAAGCGTTGCAGGTTTATACACCGTTCAAGGAGATGGGACGCAGCTACATCGGCTTACCCATCCGACAACACATCGGTATGAAGGATTTCCTTCGTCAACATAACCTCGAAATCGATATCGCTTTCAAAGGGTTGGAACTTTTCTACGAAAGCTGGCAATACGGTGTCAACTACTTTAACGGATTTCATACGGTCGTCAATGTTGAAGGACAGTTTGATTTCCACCTCAAACACTTCCGTCAGCCCCCGTCAAAACCGCCGATGTGGTATCATATCGATGTTTACCCGAACTTCGAGCTTTGGGGCTATCGTTTTGAAAGCAATCGGGACGTTTCTGGTTTCACGATTATCGACGAAGCGTGCGAAGCCGGGCTGAAGATTACGACGCGACAGTGGCTTCCCGACGGGCCAAGCATTCCGGATTCGGTAATCCGCGTCACAACGGATGCGCTTTACCAAGCGAATACATCGTATCAAATCAGCCGCTTAAATCTTGCAAATCTGCGTGTTCAGACGGAAAACGTCACGAGCGATGAAACTGGAAAAATCCATTTCCAGGTAAATTCAAGCGGTTCTGACATCGGCATCCACCGTCCAGACGCATCGGGGTTTGTCTCCGTCGCTGACTATCGGCTCGATACCGACTTTCCCCGCGCTTGGCAGGAAGTCCGTCTGACCCTCATTCTATTTAACAAAGGCGGGGTAGCAGTCGATTCCATCCACGTGGAATTGATGAGCCAAGACGAGGAGATTGAGGTGCTAGATAACGCCGCGACCATAGAACGGATTGAGCCGGGCAACATTCATCAGCAGACGTCGTTCCGCATCCGCTGCCGGGCAACCCACCTTGACCGTGGGCGACTCAAGGTGATGTTGAAGTATGCCAATCGGGAAGATCGATTCCTGCTCGAAGTGCCGTTTTATAGTGCGAATATGGATTTAACCGAGTTTGAGATCGGCGATGGGCGAACGTTCAATCAGGACAATGGCGAGCAACTGACTTTCGGCAATGGCAATAGCGATGGCATCGCCGATCCGGGCGAGTGGATTGCCGTTCTAACAAGGTCTGACCGGATAGACGACGAGGCGTGGTATGGATTGAAGCTGTACACAAGCGATCCGTATGTCGACTCTCAAAAGGAACGTGCGGTATGGAGTTTACGTCCGGATTGGTCGGGAACTGCCCGCCAGGCGTCTGAAGTCTACATCCGACCCGACTGCCCTGTAGGACATGAAATCACGTTTCAAGGCGTCTACGACTTCCAGAAACATGGCAACTTGCAACGTGACCGTCAAGGCGCACATTCGTTTATCCACGAAACGAAGCGGGTCCATGTCCGTATTGTTGTTGGACAGCAGCGTTGATTGTATAGAGGCTATACTTTCTAACTTTTTGGAATCGATTTATAACATCTGTGATATGATTCCTATCCAGTCAATGGAGAAAAGGCTTAGGTTCAGGTTTCTTAATCCCGATCTATCGGGGCTAAGTCTGAGGTTTTGCAAGGGTTATTTTCTTCAATTCCGTATAACCAGCGAACAGGGTTATGTATCACTCGCCGAATTGAAAACGAAATAGTTATCTCAAGTCGTATATTTTTACCCGTTTTTTTGCGAATCGTGCTATAATGTGGCTCTGAAATGGAGACTTCTTTCAATTTGAACTTGAGTTCAAGTCGAAAATGAATAATTAGGAGACAAAATTATCATGGGGAAATTTGCACTTGCAAACCTGTTTGTTGTCATGTTGCTGGTTCTGTTTGGCTGTTCCAAGTCACAGCAAGCCGAAGCCGATAAAGCTGCCTACAATCGAGCCATTAAAGCGGGTGGGGAACAGGCGCTTGAAGCGTATCTGAGGGATTATCCCAGCGGTCAGTATGTTGCCCAAGTGCGCCAGCAGCTCAAAGCCTTCGAGTTGCCGGCCGGGCTGGTAGAACGTAGTGGAACCATCTACAGTGAACGCGACAACGCCGAGATGGTCCGCATCCCCGCCGGATCCTTCCAGATGGGCAGCAACGACGTTTTCGATGATGAACAGCCCGTCCACACCGTGCATCTCGACGCCTTTTATATCGACAAGTTCGAGGTCACCAACGCCCAGTTCAAGGCGTTCGTCGATGTCAATCGCCAGTGGCGTAAAAGCAACATTGATGACCGCCATCATGATGGGGATTATTTGTTCCACTTCAACGAGGACAACTATCCGTCTGGCAAAGCCAACCACCCCGTCTTCTATGTGAGTTGGTATGCGGCGATGGCCTACGCGCAGTGGGCATCCAAACGCCTGCCGACCGAAGCGGAGTGGGAGAAAGCCGCAAGAGGGGGTAAACAGGGGAAAAAATATCCGTGGGGGGATTCGATTGACCCCAGCAAGGCGAACTACTTGGATAGCAACATTGGAAGCGCAACTCCTGTTGACAAATATTCACCCAACGGCTATGGTCTGTATAATATGGCAGGTAATGTTTGGGAGTGGTGCCTTGATGAATACTTGAGCAATTTTTATGCCAACACCCCGAATCGAAACCCTGTGGCTGGAGAACACAATATAAGTCAACTTAAATTAAATTTCACAAATGTTAAAAATAGCCGCGTGTTGCGTGGTGGCTCGTGGTACGACTACGGGAGGTACGTGCGCGTCGCCGATCGCCTCACGTTCAATCCAACGAACTCGTACAACGGCTTCGGGTTCCGCTGCGCGAGGGCTCTTACCCCTTAAATCCTTACTTCTTTACCCAGCGAACTTTAAGAAATTATCAAGACGCTTGAGACGTTCTTATGGGATTCTTAGCCTTGGCCTAAGCCTCCATTGCCGGATGCAGGCAAGTTTCACATTCATTAAAATTTCACTTCAAATTCTTGGAAAGTATAGGAGGTCTACCCTGTAGTTAATATCTCGTTTTAATTGCACCCCACGTCTGACTTAATTTTCCGGCGGGTTCTACGGGGGTTGCTGGATTTACAATGATGTTGTCAAAGAAAACGTCTGTCATACCCCATGATGAGAGTGTGACGGTTCCCCCCAGGAGACTGGATTCATCATCGACGACGTCAAAAAGCAACGCCTCATCCCAGAATACCATCACCCGACTTCCGCTATATTCAATTCGGGCAGTGTACCAGATATTCTGTTCATAACCGCCGTCGTGAACAATGTCCAGCTCGGTATAAGTGCCGTTAACAACCTTTCGTAGCCGCTTAAATGGTTCTTTGCCGGTGCGAGCTTGCTGCATCAAATCAAAGAGGTAGTGATTGTTTTCATCCGTCCATCGAAACGCAACACCGGGGATGTCATTATCCGTAAAGTGCATATCGACCTGAAAGATTGCGTCCGCCCAGTTTCCACCTTTGTAAATTGCCCATGTGCCACGAGAAGGTTCAAAAGCGCCCGCCTCCCCACCGTAAATATTGGACTTCGGGCTGAACACATTCGTATGGTCGCCAACCTCAGGGATGATCTGCCAGCTAGCAGGGGCTGCATTTGCCCCCGGTTCCTCTAGAATCTCCCATGAGTCAAAGCCAGCCTCAAAGTCTTCATTGAGATCTGCTGCCCAAGTTGTTGCAACGAATATCAATAAGCCCGTACAGCCAAGCATCAATAACTGAACTGTCCGTTTCATCATTATTCTCCTTATAATTTGACTTTGGTAAATAATATTGCAAACATATCGACCGGTTAATCGTACTACCAAAGTCAAGATAATATGTCGGTCGATTTTCCAAAATCGACACCATCACAGATTGTCGAGATATCAATCCGCTGGGTTGAGTCGCGAAGCGTATCGAAACCTCGACCTACAATTCACCACAACACAGGTTTTGTGTGTAACATTACAAATGAATGACTTGTGCGAGTGATTTTTTCGCTTCAAGGAACACTCGCACAAGCCGTGAATGACGAGGAGAAAGCGAATCAGAAACCACGCTTCATCTCTCCCCATACCGCCGCAATTTTACCACCTGGCTCAACGGTTGCTGACCCAGATACCTTGATATCATCAAAGAAAATGTCCGTCATACCCCACGAGGACAATGCAATCTTTCCCTTGCGCAAGGCACCTTCGTCATCTTTCACTTTGAATATCTGTTTGTTGTCCCAAAAGATCTTAATCTCACTTCCCTTGTATTCAATTCGGGCGTCGTACCATATGTTCTGTTCATAGCCCCCGTCGTGGACAATGTTCAACTCGGTGTACTTTCCTTTAACAACCTTCCGTAAACGCTTGAAAGGTGGAATCGCACGCCCCTGCTGCATCAGATCGAAGACATAGAAATTATCGGGGTCAACATATCTGAACAACACCCCCGGTACGTCATTGTCTGTCATAAACATAGAAACTTCAAATACGGCATCCGCCCATTCTTCCTTCTTGTAAATTACCCACGTCCCGCGAGACGGTTCGTGAGTGCCCGCGTCGCCCCCATAAATATTAGACTTGGGAGTGAATGTGGTATCATGACCTCCAGCTTTTGCAATTTGCCAATTGGATGGCCCGGCATTGGCACCCGGTTCATCATAAATTTCCCAATCATTAAACCCCTTGCCAAAATCCTCTTTTATTTCTAAAGCGATTCCGCCTGGAGCATACGCAACTGTCAACAGTAAGATTGAAGCAATTAATGTCACTTGTCGGACCATTGTTCAGCCTCCTACATCAAAATTGTGCTTTCATTTCAAGCACTTGCGCTAGAATGCATTGAGGTATTAGCCCCATTTTAAGGCAGCAACAGCTATTCCCACCCACTTCATCTGCCTCACCTAAAAAAGTCAACTTCATCGATATCCTTCTTTGCTAGCGGTGTCCGCTGGAGCGTTGGGTTATGCCGCCGATGTTCTCACCGTGCACTTCGGCAAGGCTTTCTTGAATTCTTCGACAGCCTCTGCGGGGATTTCACACCCCCATATATCCACATAAGTCAGCCTATCCATCTTCGAGAGGTACTCAAGACTCACGGCTGATATGCGAGTCCAGTGGGCTACGAATACCTTAAGGAATCTTAGTTTTGATAGCTGGGCGATGCCTGCATCAGTGATGTCGCTATTGTTTTGCACATCGATAAATCCAAGCCCAGTGAGGCGTGCGAGATAACTCAACTGTTCGTCGTTGACATATGTGTTACCCAACCAAATTCCGGAAAGATCGTCAGCGTTGAGAAGAGATAGTGGCGACAGGTCACAAGCTTCTTGAGGAAGTACTTCGAGTAGAATTTTGTCGGCCTGTGGGACTTCGACATTTCCTTTTGCTTCGCCTACCATCCGCCAGCCCGCATTGCAAGTCCCCTCAAGCAGGTCGCCATCTTTTTTGAATCGTCCGTGAAATTCCATCAGACCTTCTGCTTCTTTCAAATGCAGATACCCTATCAACCGATCATTGGGAAATGTTAAAACCTTTAATTTGTGACTCATATTTCTCCTCCTATGGCATCCTTGGCATAGTCGAGTCGGAACCAAAACTCGCCATTTGCCAGTTGATGTTATCCCATTATACGCATTTCCCAATCTGAAGTCAACGGAAAAGTATTTCACCCTTCGGGTG
Source organism: Candidatus Poribacteria bacterium (assembly GCA_022567695.1). Lineage (GTDB taxonomy): Bacteria > Poribacteria > WGA-4E > WGA-4E > PCPOR2b > JADFGN01. The sequence continues at coordinate 7,283 of JADFGN010000335.1, forward strand.
GTCCCAAGGGCAGGCAGGCTGGAAACTTGTCCAAACACCACCATTAGCTTTTCCTGACCAACTTCTGGAGCGACCGAAGCTCTGTGGGCGGGTCCATTCGGCTACCATAGTCGCTCCAGGAGACTTCAGCGACATAGATGTTCCCTTTCGAGTCGACCGCAATCCCATGCGGGGAGTAAAACCGGCCGGGATCGTCACCATACGACTCATCGCTGAGTCGTGCCAACACATTCCCTTTGATGTCCATAATCGTGACGCGAGGTCCCAGGCAAGTCCCCATTGCGTTTGTCCCGATGCCACCGAAGTACTCCCCGACGTAAACCAGTGGTTGGTCTCTGGTGTCAATGCAAATACAAGCGGCCCTGGATAAATTCACCCACTGGGTTTCGTACACCCCATTCGGGTCAAACACCTGTATTCGATGGTTCTCACGGTCAGCGACGTAGACCCAGCCTTCTTTGTCCGTGGTAATGTTATGGACGATATTAAATTGCCCCTCATCGGTGCCCGACTCTCCCCAAGAGAACAGGTATCGTCCATCTGGGGAAAACTTGTGCACCCGCGCATTGCTGTAGCCATCAGCTACATACAGGCTCCCGTCGCGCGGATCAACAGCCAGGTGCGCTGGCTTATTGAATGGGATGCCGCTCATCGCTGGCGACGATTTATGCGCTTCACCCAGGGTCATCAGTAGCGCCCCGGAAGGGGTAAACTGACGAACCGTGTGATCGCCGTTATCAACACAATAAATCGAGCCGTCAGGACCGATGGTCACGCCATGCGGATTGGCGAATATACCGTCTCCCCACGTCCGAAGCACATTCCCGTCCGAATCGAAGACAACCATTGGGTGCGTGCCACGGTTGAAGACATAGACGTTATCATCTGCGTCTGTGGCGACGGCGGTTGCTTCTTTGTATGTCCAGTCTTCGGGCAAGTTGCCCCAATCTTTGCCGGACACTTCATAGGTGAAATCTCCAGTGCCTAAAGTCACCATATCTTTCCTCCAATTTTTTGCCAGTAGAAAAGCAGAATCAATTGGGCGACGATGTCGAGCATGCGGTCGTTACCTCGCCCTATCGTAAACCGGGTGTCGAAGGTAAGGTAGCAATAGCCTACGCAGCTTCGGCACCTCTGGAGTATGCCCCGGCTCCAGGTCAAAGACGTCGTCGTTTTTCCTGATACGTGGGCGTAGCGGCCACTGAAGATGGTGCCACGCGAGGGGGTTTTGACTTTCGGCTTTCGTTTTTTTTTAAAAACCCATTTGTAC
>JADFGN010000010.1 GCA_022567695.1 Candidatus Poribacteria bacterium
GCGTCGAAGTCCCACGCTTGTATGACAACTGTGTATCCCGCCTCCTCCAAGTGCCACGCAATCCACTCCGCCCACGCACGGTCGGCACGGTTGTAGCTAACGAAAAAGTCTCTCATCGTCTCCTCCCGGTTATTTTCATTGCCAAAACGCGACCTTTAGACAAGTATAATCTTGTTTGAATTGCCGTGTCAACAATAAAGATGAAGTCACAAGCGGTTGAGTTTACGGCGGGGCGATCTTTGGTTTCCTCTCCTCGGTGGGTTTTTAAGGGCGGACAGTTTTCGCCAACCTCCCCCGGCCCCTCCTTCGTAAGGAGGGGAGATCCGCATACAGTGCTGGTTCTCTCCCTTGGGAAGGGGGAGTTAGAGGGGGTTTTATAGTCCTTTTTTTAAGTGTTCGGCGATGATGCGGGGAATAACCGCTAATCCGCTGCTATTTCGGTGGCTGTCCTGGCGTCCGACAACATCTGCCGAACCATCCCTAACATCACCGCAACATTCTCATCCATGTATCGCGTCAGGTGTTTTTTGGCTTCCGCACCACGCCCTTGATCGATTAGCGTCTTCCCCTCCTTCGCCATCTCATAAGCACTTGCAAAAAGGCTGTCTTGAAAATCTTGCCATCCCGCTCGAACGCTCGCAATCGAATCCGCGCCATTGGCACGTACCGCCAAGCTCAATTGACGGAATAGCCACCATGGACTGTCGTCTGAGAGATACTCGCCACCAATCGCCAACACCGAAGGTAAATCGCCTTCGATGAACATCGGCAGGAAAACGCCCAAGCAGGGAGAATACAAACTGCACCAGTAGACGGGTAACTGCGAGCCATCGGCACAGAGATGAGCAACGATACTGGCAGCGGTATTGCCGCCTCCGCCGTCGTCGTTATGATGAATGCAAATGCTCGAGCCGTGCGGAAGGTTTGTTTGGAACGGCTCGTTGGGCGTCTTTCCGTCGGAATGATCGCTCAACAGTGCCATCATCGTTTGGACATTAATATCCCCTGAATATTGGTTCAACACCGCACATGAACGGAGACGGCGCATCGCACCACTCCCTACCGAGCGATCGGCTTCACGGCTGTAGGCTTCCGCGAAATTGAAGCGATTCGACTCTCCGCTCCACCAACCGTGAGCTTTCGAGCCATCTACAGCCGTCGGGGATAGGGTATCCCAATCCTTTTCAAGTGAATAGACGTTGCTAATCCCTATCGCACTTTGCGCCCGTTTGACTGCCCACTCGTGCCCGGCGGTTTCAAGGACATACGCCTCGTTCGGGTCGGCGATGATGTAGCCGTTATCGTAAGTGCGCACCCCTTGATCGTTGCGGAATTTTCCTTGTCCGTATTTGGTAATCAACCCGGTCATGACCTCAACGGCTTCGGCGGCAGTTTTCGCGCGTTCCAAACCGAGTCGAATTAACTCCATGCCAATCAGTTTTGGCGAATCAAATTCCTCGTTTTTGGACTGCAATCCTTCGTTCCCGATAACGACCTGGTGTTCGTTGAATCCGTGTTCGTAGCCCCAACACCAGTATGGACGCGAGCCAACGTGACGATACGTCGTCGGGGTTTGGGGAATCTGGACAAACTGACATTTCGCCATCGCCTTCGCGAGGTGAGATTTCCTTTCGTGTTGAACGAGGGGTTGACATTCTATTGCCGGTCGATCGCTATTCTTGGCGAAGATCATCTGATGGTCTGTCGTTGTGCCGGGTATGGCAACCATCGTGTCGCAACTTTTGAGCATTTTCGTTTCTCCCTTATAAGTACCTGGACTTAAATTTCTGCGCATTTCGTAGGGTGGGCACTGCCCACCAAAGCGGATCGGTGGGCGATGCCCACCCTACAAAAACTTATGTCCGACTACTTAGAATGAGGTAGGAATAAACTTGGTCACAGAGATTACCGGATTGTATCATGAGAGAGATGACATGGCAAGCCGAAACATCTTTTAATGCCAGAAGGTATAGATATACCGATGCGAGAGCACGCCCCAGATATTCCACACACCGCCGACCAAATAATCGCCGAGGATCAAGCCGAAGAAAAATGGAATCGCCCGTCGATACGTGGTCAAGCCACCGTGCTTGAGCAGAATCCATTTGATCAGCCAACTGACAAAGATCGATGCCCACATCCAACTCATCGTCCAGTTCAAACTGCTTGCTAACGGATACGCCGCCGGATGAAGGGCCCACCAAAGAAAGCGGGTTCGCAAAAAGGTCAACACGACCACGACCCCGAATCCAACGCCGATGAAGGTGGTTGCTGCTGCGTCAATACCTGGCATATAGTAGAGCCACCGTTGCAAGTGCCGATACGCTTCCCAGCCGAATCCGCCGCCGAAACCATCCTGATAATGGACGTGCAGAAACCCCCAGAACCCGATCCAGATTCCCACAAAAGATGCAATGAGCATCGCCAAAATGAGACGTTTAGGAGGTGTCCCTGCGAGATCTGCCATCTTCAACCCTTCGAGTTGGTACGGCATTGGGTTGCAGCGGTGGGCACGGTTGAATCCCCAGAACATCGCGAACATCGTGAGATTCCGTGCGCCGATCCGCCTTGTCCCGAAGAGCTTGGGTAGCATTTGATCGGGTCCAATATTGTAGAGTTCGTTGACTGGCGGGCCGAGTTCAGCGCGTAAACGGGTCAACGCGAAAACGAGCAGGAAATAGAAGGTGAAGAAGATTGCGATGATTCCCAGTGACATCCCCGCCTTTGTACAGAACAGGACGATCGTCGTTATGCCAATCAGTATCAACATGATGGCAATGCGGTATTGTGATTGCAACTCTCGTTGCGTAGACTCCACCCCCCTCCGACTTTCCCTTCTCTCGTGTCCCGGCACACTTTTCCATAAATACGCACCGACCTGTCTCAGGTGGTGTCTCCCTTTCCACAGCCCAATCAATGCAATACCAAGATACCCGCCGGACGCTTGTGGTTTGAGGTAGGGGAATTCGGGTAGGCTGTGCCATCCGACCGCGCGACCGAGTACCAACTCCATCTTCCAAATCCAGTAGAAAACCCAGCACGAGAATGACAGGTCTAGCGGCATGAAGAAACTCAATCCGATGGCGAAAGGGAAGAAGCAGATCGGTGTCCAGCCCATTGCTCGCCACGGCTCATCAGTAAAGAGACGCCCGATTTCGATGGTGCGAACGGGTAGAAGCGGAATTGCTGGGAAGAAGGCATGTAGACCATTGATCAGGTCAATTCCCCCGCTGACGGCGATACCGAGCCAGAGTAGCTTGGAACGGAAAAAGGCGAGTTGACCGCCCTCTTGGATCATCGCCATTGGGAGTTGAATGATCGGGTAGGAGAGGCGTTCGTGCTGAATCCACTGACGGCTGATGATGATATTCAAGCCGACCATAACCAGCATGAGCGCAAATAGGAGAACCGACCACCAGAAAACGGGTGCCAGCCACGCTTTCAGATAAGGCGTGAAATAAAATGTCGATTCGCCTTGATAAAGTTCTTTGAGGATGTGTGTGTCATCAACGACGAGCCAGCGGGGGAGGTATCTGAAAAACAGCGAACTCCATTCGTTCTCAGGGGTCGAGAACCAAAAGGCGTGTCCGAGTACCGGAGCAAGTACTTGCAACATATCGTGCCCGGCGATTGCCACGGAAAGCGAAAGCATCGTGTAGATGGTCAGCAGTTCACCTTGCGTCAGCGCGGCTTTCGGCAACCACCGTTTGATAAGGAGATTGATCGCGACAAGGAAAAGGATGGTCAACACAACCGTGTAGATCAGCGAAACGGTTGTCGGCGTGGGGGTTTGGATTGAGAAGTAGCCGTGCGGTATACTCAACACAACGCCGAAAATAATCGATCGCCAGGTCACACGGTTGCTGGAGTTGTTTTTCATGAACAAAGGGTGATGTCAGCAAAGATTTTGGTGGGCCGAGCCCATACGCATCAAGCTTAATCCAGACCTAACCCCCCGGCCCCCTTCCCTACGAGGGAATGGGGAGAATTGACTCCCCTCTCCTCGTAGGAGAGGGGCCGGGGGAGAGGTCAGATGGTGGGCAATGCCCCGTACAATACTACGATTCTCACCTCCACGTTTCACGATTTAATACCTCAGCCATTTCCACAATTCTCCCACCGACGGTCTTTTGCCGTACATCAGTATCCCGACTTTGTATATTTTTCCCACGATGAGAACCACAACAAAGACTGTGATAATCATGGCGGCGATATTGAGCAGAATTTCCCACAGTGGCGGTTGATGGGAAAATCTATGCCATCGGGGGATGGAATCGAAATAGCGGTGGAACGCTTGCAACAGTTGAGGAATATGATCCGAAAACAAACAGATGGACTAAGAGAGCCAACATGCCTACGCCACGGGATTCCCTAGCTGCTGTTGCGGTTGATGGGAAAATCTACGCCGTCGGAGGCAAAGTTATGCGAATTCTTCGACCGGGCGCAGTTGCCATCGAGCAACTTCCGACGGTGGAAGTTTATGACCCCGAAACAGGCACTTGGACACGAGCGACTGACATGCCGACTAAGCGCGATTCATTCGCCATCAGCGCGGTGAACAAGAAGCTCTACGCTATCGGCGGCGGTTTCCATGAGCATCTTTCGGTCGTTGAAGAATATACTCTTGCTGCCGATACTTGGGTTAGACTGGCTGATATGCCAACAGCAAGAGGTGAGTTATCTGCTAGCGCGGTAGATGGAAGGATCTATGTAGTCGGCGGAGACAGTGAGGATCGAGGTATCGTCTCAAGGGTAGAAGTTTTCGACACTGGATTCAGACAACCCCAAAGCGTCAATTCCGCCGGAAAACTCACGACAATGTGGGGAGAAATTAAAGCGGCTCGGTAGGTTATTCGAATGTCCGTTTTGCCTCCTCAATGACATCAAGAATCGACGGCTTTTCGGCGGCAATTACCTCATCCGAAAGGTGCTTATGATGTGGGAAGGTTTTCAACCCGGGAAAATGTGGGGTACTATCATATCGAAAGACAATCTGGTTTTGGTCATCTTGAAAATGATAGCGATAATCCAGATGTTTGAGATCTTCTTCTTCAGCGATAACTGCTTCGTTTAACTCAAGAAGATGCCCATTGCGAACCGAAGGCGAATTCGTAAATTGACTCGCTTGGAGGTCAGAACCTCTTCATCATAGCGTTCAACATGGACATTTTCTATACGACGAACAGCAGATTCGACAACATCAAGGTACTGACTCAAGATTTTATGCAACATTTTGGAGTCGCTCTGCTAGTATTTGTTTGACAGCCATATAGTGCTGATAGCTATTTGCCCACTCAATGAAATCCACCGAGTCTTCTATCTGTCCTTTGCGATAGTTGTCGTAGAAGTCTTCAGAACTCATTCCGTAACGATTTTCATAGATACTCAGTTGTTTCGATACAGCAACCAGGGCATCTACAGGCGAATCGTATTCTATCTGCTGTTTTCGCATACTTTTTACCTCCTTGATTAAAAGGGAGTATAGCACGATGAATTTGTTTCGTCAAGCAAAAATCTCCAAAGCATCGCCACCCTACACAGCTAAAAATTGCCGCTACTCTTGATGGTGTCGGCATTTTAGCCAATCTAACAAGCTCTCAATTTCCCATCGTATACTTTAGAATCCAGTCAGAAACTGCTTCCAAAGCGACCGGGGCAATTGTCTCCTCAATCTTCGCGTATTCAGATGGCACTCCGGTTTCGCTGGTCTGAAACATATGATTGAGATTCGGTAGCTCCGTAACCGTGTAATCTTTATTGCCTCTGGCTTCTAACGCGCCTTTAATAGCGGGGAGATTCTGCGCGGGCGGGACCTGTAGATCTCGCTCTCCATAGATAGCGAGTACCGGACATTGCACCTGCATCAGTCTCGGCTTCGGATCATACGTCAAAAAGAACCGGAACCAAGGTGATAGCATCCCCTTTAGCTGGGCCTCCAACTGCGCGTTGACCATCGCCATCATGCCGCCGAGCATTTCTCCCTGCTTCTCCGGCAATTTATCAATTAGATCAAACATGCCATCGTAGATTCTTTCTTTGGCGACGTCATTATCCGTCTCTTCCTTCAAGGTGACAAAAATGTGTTCCATCAACGCACGGTTTATAGCAATTAAGTCCTCGTTGAGTCCCGAAGCCTCGGAAACCAACTTGTTCTGGAGATACATGATTTCCTCACCAATAACACCCGGTCCAGCCATCAGTATGATGAACGCGACATCCGCTGACTTGGTTGCCACGAGAGGGGCAATTAAACCACCTTCGCTGTGACCGATCAATCCGATCTGCTTGATGTTAATCTCTTTACGTTCTTGTAGGTACGCAATCCCAGCAAGTACGTCGTTGGCGAAATCTTCGGTCGTGGCTTCTCCGGTGCTCCCTGTCGATCCACCAACGCCGCGGTTATCCACTCGTAGGACAGCGATCCCACTCCGCGTCAGGTAATCCGCCAACACGAGGAATGGATGATGGCCAAAGACTGTTCCGTCCCGATCCGGTGCCTCAAAGCCAGGGATTAGCAAAACTGCAGGGGATGGATGCGCTGAGCGAGGTAGTGTAAGCGTCCCAGCGATTTTTACGCCCGCGTCCTTGTTTTCTAAACCACCTCTTCTTCATCATAAGGATATAGCTTTTTCGGTTCTTGCGGACGGTTGGGCTTCGGTACGTCAACAAGCCACTTGAAGGTCAAAGGCATTATGTTTGTTTGCTGCCAATCCCCCGATATTTCCGAACCATCCGGACTCATCATTCCCTCGAAGGATGCGTTCGCCTGCTTTAGCTCAAAGTACACCAATCCCTCGTCATGACTTCTGCGGCTAATCGGCAGATCGACCGTGCCCTGATCGGGGCTATCAAACTTGCCTGTGAATTCCTTTTCCGACGTTTCTGAGATCTTAAGAATTAACCTTAAGTAGTACTTATCTCCGGATCTCCCCTCCTTACGAAGGAGGGGCCAGGGGAGGTTGTCCGCCCCTGAAAGGTAAAGGGGGAAGGGCACGACGATGCGCCATGACCTCAACCCCTCAATACTGAGCGATAGAATTCTCTTAAACCTCAAGCCGTTTCGATAAGCTCTTTCGGCAAATTTTCTACGCCGATTTCACCATCACATAGTACGACAGCGCGTTCAATGGCTCTTGCGAGTTCCCGGACGTTGACCGGCCAATCGTACGCCATTAATGCATCCATCGCCTCCGGCGCAAGCGTCGGGACAGGACGGTTGTGTTCTCTGGCGCGTTCTTCGAGGAAATGATCGACCAACAGGGGAATGTCCTCCTTTCGATCGCGCAAGGGCGTTAATTCAAGGGTAATGGTACTGAGACGCTCAAACAGGTCTTGACGGAGCTTGTTTACGAGCATCTCTGTGCTGAGATGTGTTGCGGCAATGACTCGAACATCACACCGAATCTTTTCGGTTCCGCCGATGCGCTCAAATTTTCTTGTCCCCATGAAGCGATGCAACTTCACTTGTACGCTTGAGGATAGCCCATCAATTTCATCTAAAAAAAGTGTTCCACCATCGGCCTGTTCAATCATTCCATGCTTTCGTTGATTTGCGCCTGTAAATGCCCCGCGCTCATGACCAAAAATCTCTGACTCAAACAGGGTTCCGGGAATCGCAGTGCAATTGACTGCAATAAACGGTTTATCCCGTCGCGGACTGGTTTGATGGATAAGCCGCGCGACCAACTCTTTGCCCGTGCCCGTTTCCCCAACCACTAAAATCGGCACGTCTGTTGATGCAGCCTTGCGCCCATCGTCGAGGGTTTTCTGTAGCGGCGCATGCTGCGTGATGACGTTGATTTCCAATTCTGGAGTGCTTTCCGGAGCGCGTTCTAAGGCGTCCAGTAATCCTTCTGCCTCTGCGACACTAATCTTCTGCTCAGCGAGCATGGTGAGAATCTTGCGACATTCGGTTGTCATTTGGATTTCCTCCTATAATTTCAGGTTCACACTGTCTACCCCGATCGTGGTAAATAGTGTTTGATTTATGACCACCAATGATGCCGCTCAAGCGCGATTTGGCAGGGCGGCAGCGCATTCCTTAATTTCTCGACGCCAGCATTGCTAATCCGTGTGCGTTTCTGTTTCAGGCAGAGATAGCGCAAGCTTTTCAGCGTGGCGAGGTTCGGAATGCAGCGATCGGTGATGTGAGTGTCATTGATGTAGAGTTCCTCAAGTTTGGGCAACGACATAAGGGGTTTTATGCCTTCATCGGTAAGGGGTAGCCAACCGAGGTCGAGGATGCGAAGGTTGGACATCCCTTCCAAATGCGTCAAAGTGCGATCAGTCGTGTTTGTGCAGTGGAAGTCCAACTCTTCGATCTGCTCTTTCGGTACTGAATCAAGCAGATGTTCAATACCCGCATCACTGACTTCGTTTTTTGCAACCCGTAATACGATGAGCGGCGTGCTTCTGTCCTTGTAGACATCGGCGAAGTGCATGAGTGTCGTGTCGGTAATTTTACATGCAGAGAAATCAAGTATCCGTGCGGGCGTTTTAAGGAAGTTGATAATCGCTGCCTCCAAGTTGATAGTCGTTGCGTCGCCCAAATCGATCCCGCTCAACTCAAGGACATCGAGCTTAGGAATCTCACCGATGTCGGCAATTGCTCGATCAGTGAGATCTGAGTCCCACACCGTCAATTCGCGCAAATGAGGCATTTCTTTGAGAATTGAAAAGCTGATGTCAATACAGAACCGTCTCAGATGGAGATGTTGCAGTGATGATAGCCCTCCAAAATAAGCCAAATCTTGGACAGCCGAGTTGATTTTGCCTTCGGCAAGCATGTTCAAAACTTTGCGACGTTCGGTTGTCATTTTGTGTCTCCTTTCAACAGGGCGATACCCTCTTTGGCAGAGATTTCGCCCTTCTCAATGGCTTCTAAAATCTCCTCCCGTTTCAGCCGTTCAGCTTGTGGCGCGTAGCCCAACCCCTGAATAACTTCGTCCAATTTTTTTCGGACAGTTGGGTAGGAGATGCCGAGTTGTTTTTCAACCTCTTTGATGTTGCCCCGTGCCACGAGGAACACCTCGACAAATTCCTGTTGATCTGATGATAACAACGCCAACCGTGACGCAGGAAATTTGCCCTCAAGGGTTAAATCGCATGAAACACACTTCAGCTTTACCGGTTCAAGCTCTCCACTGCATATTGGACAGTGGCTCAACGGATTCCGCATGCCGTGTTTCCTCCTTCACTTGAATTGGCGGTATTATACATCCCAGATTTAATAATATCAAGTTTAAACATATAATATATTAACTCTTATAATCTATATAGTTGATATTTTCAACTTTTGAGCTACCACACTTAATAATCAATAAACTCGACTTTACGTTTTATCATTGATACTGTTGCTCAAAATGGGTATAATCATGAAGAAGATCGAGAACACCGCCGAAGACAGATTCTGATACGGATGATGAAGGAGACTTACCCATGCCATCAAACTTAAAAGAATTGAAAATTTCACAAACAGGTATTGACCTACTACACAACCCTCTGCTGAACAAAGGCACCGCTTTTACCGAAGCCGAGCGTACTGAATTTGAACTTCATAGCTGGTTGCCCTGCTATGTTTCAACAATGGACGAGCAACTCCAGAGGATACGCGAGAACTTCGATCGCTTGGAGACGCCGTTGGAAAAGTACATTCAACTCCGTGCTTTACAAGATCGGAACGAAACCCTTTTCTACGCATTCATACTGAAGAATATCGAAGACGCTTTGCCGATTATCTACACGCCAACTGTTGGGCAAGCATGTGAGGAATATAGCCATATTTTTCGGTTCCCTAGGGGCCTATACATTTGCACGGGCACCATCGATCTCATTGGACAGATCATGAGTCGTGTCAAGGAAATCGATCTGATTGTCGCAACTGATGGCGAGGGCATTCTTGGTATCGGGGATCAAGGTATCGGCGGGATGGGCATCTCAATCGGGAAGTTGTCGTTGTACACAGCAGGAGCGGGTATCCCTCCGTCAGTGTGCTTGCCCGTGACGCTAGATGTCGGCACGAATAATGAAAGCCTGCTCGCTGACCCGCTCTATCTGGGAGTGCGCCAAGAGCGGCTACGGGGTGACGCCTATTTCGACTTCGTGGATAGATTCGTTCAAGGGGTAAAGCGTCACCGACCGAATGCCCTAATTCAGTGGGAGGATTTCAGCAAACAGAACGCTTTCTCAATTCTCGAGCGGTACAGAGGGGATATGTTGTCTTTCAACGACGATATTCAGGGCACCGGTGCAATGGGGCTCGCTGGGATTTTGTCTGCTTTGAGAATTTCGAGGCAAGAGTTGACCGATCAGGTTTTCATTGTTTTTGGTGCAGGCGCAGGCGGTATCGGCATAGCACAGCAGATTCATACGGCGTTAATCCAGCAGGGACTATCGGCAGAGGAGGCGAAGCGGCGAATTTACGCGATTGATAGTCATGGATTGATTACAGAGGGGCGTGGTGGCGTGGATGAATACAAAAAGCTGTTCGCCCACCAGCCTAACTTGACGTCGGATTGGCGGTTGGAGAATGCGAATGAAGTTAGTTTGTTAGACACGGTAATCAACGTGAAGGCTACCGTACTGATTGGCACGTCGGGTCAACCGAATACGTTCACGGAAAAAATCGCCAAGGGGATGCTCGCAAATACGCCACGTCCAATCATCTTCCCGCTCTCCAACCCAACCGCTAAGACAGAAGCACAGCCAATAGACCTCTATCGGTGGACGGACGGAAAAGCGATTGTCGCGACAGGCAGCCCATTTCCTGATGTTGAATACAACGGTGTTCAGTGTCGAATTGGACAAGGAAACAATGCGTTTGTCTTTCCGGGAATTGGGCTTGGGGCGATTGCTGTTCGCGCTAGGCAGATCACCGACGAGATGTGTACGGCTGCAGCTTTTGCGCTGCATGAAGCAACGCCACCGGATAAGAGTGCGGTCTTTCCACCAATCGGACAATTCCGCGAGGTTGCCGAGTGTGTTGCTATTGCTGTCGCACAGGAGGCGATTCGTTCCGGCATTGCAGAAATTGAACAGGTCGATAGAGTTGAAGAAACCATCAAGGAGCGAATGTGGCATCCAACCTACGTTCCATATCAGCGAGGTTAGACACATGACTGAAGTATTTAAGCGATACGCGCAATATCCGGGAGTCCTTCATGGATGAGAATCGGCATTATCCCAATATCTCTCAGGCAATCGGACTTGTGATTCTATTTTTTGGTCTTATGTTCCTGTTGTCTATTCCTCTTGGAGTCCTTGATCATTTTGTAGACTTTTCTCTTGCAGAACACCCCGCCATCCTTGCTGTTATCAATCTCGTTGTAGTCGGACCGATTCTGATAATAGGGCTAAAAAGGACCAAAGCCCCCTTCAGCGAAGTATACCCGCTTGTACCCATCCGCCCATCTCTTCTGTTACCTATGGCGATTATGATTGTCGGCACAAGCATTCTCCTCTCCGAAATGGATAACTTGCTCCGCATTTTCCTTCCTGCGCCTCCGTGGTTCACCGAAGCATTTATGGACCTTACACAAGCGCAAACTAGCCTTTGGGGTTCAATTGCTGCCCTTGTGGTCGTTGCTCCTCTGACCGAAGAGTTGTTATTTCGAGGACTCATCCTGCGGGGTTTCTGCAGCCATTACAGTGTGCAAAAGGCCGTCGTCGGTTCAGCCATACTTTTTGGGCTCATCCACCTCAACCCATGGCAATTCATTGGAGCCACGATTTTGGGTATCTTATTTGCGTGGTGGTTTGTAGAGACCCGTTCTCTCCTTCCAAGCCTTTTTGGACATGCTTTAGCAAATGCACTCCCATTAGTCTTAGGCGCAGTTTTTCGCCTTGAGATTCAAGGTTACACAAGCGAGTTTAGTCCCAACATGACTGAGTTTCAACCGCTCTGGTTTGATCTCATTGGTTTGTTATTAACCGGTCTGGGAGGGTGGAGTTTGATACAGGCTTTTCAGAATCCGGAAAATTAGGAAATGGCACGATGCAAACGAACAAGCCTAAACCGATGCAAAATACAACTGAACCTGTATTCTGCATCTTGAATCTGTATCCTGTATCCCTGTTTCACCCTTGTTCACCCGGTGTTTTATAGACGACCTGAACAGTTCGGTTTCACCTTTCACAAATTATGAGCAAAGCCAAGATCTACTTCCGTTACGATGACGGAACGATTATCGCTGAAAATGCAGAATCTGCGCCGCCACACTTCGAATGGGACGGACGAGTTGATAAGTGGCGTGCGCTTGCGTTACACTACCCGAACGCCGTGAATCAACTTCGGGAAGGTGGTATTCCGTACACAACGAGCGTTCCGCGTTATAAGACGATTCGTTCTCAACTCCAACTCGATTTCGCTCTCCATGATTATCAGAAGGAGGCATTGCAGGCGTGGATAGATGCCGACTGTCTCGGCACAGTGGTGTTACCAACGGGCGCGGGGAAGACATACCTTGCCCTCAAGGCAATTGAACACGTTAAGCGCAGCACACTTGTAATTGTACCAACCATCGACCTACTCAACCAATGGTACGACCTACTGGCAAATGCTTTCGATTTTGAGATCGGCATCTTAGGCGGTGGATACCATGAACTCGAAGAGATTACCGTCACAACGTATAACAGTGCATACCGTTATTGTAACGAATACGGAAACCGCTTCGGCTTCTTGATTTTTGATGAAGTACATCACTTGCCTTCGCCAATCTATAGCCACATTCCCGAATTTAGTATCGCCTCCCGGAAACTCGGTTTGACAGCGACTTATGAGCGTTCTGACGGCGCACACCATTCGCTGCGTCGATTGATCGGTGAGGTTGTCTATCGCAAGTCAATTGACGCCCTCAAAGGGAAGTATCTTTCGGACTACGAGACGATTCGTCTCTATGTTGAACTCACAACGGAGGAGCGGGAAGAATATGATCGGGAGCGGATGCTCTATCTTGAATTTCTACGAGGTCACAATCTTCGCTTGCATCCAGGCGGGTGGCGAAAATTTGTGCGTTTGAGCACGCAAGACAAAGATGCCCGTCGGGCAATGCTTGCCCTGAATCGCTCTCGCACAATTGCAATCGAAGCGGAAGCCAAGCTGGAAGTTTTGGAATCACTGATCAAACAGCACTGTCGGAATCAAGCCCTGATTTTTACGGAAAGCAATCGGTTCACCTATAAAATCTCAATGCGCCATCTGCTGCCAGCGATTACTCATCAGACAAAAACAAAAGAGCGCAAGCGGATTTTGGAACGCTTTAATAAAGGTGAGTATTCGGCCATTGTGACATCGAAAGTCCTTAATGAAGGAATCAATGTGCCGGAGGCGAGTATCGGGATTGTGCTTGGGGGGAGTGGAAGTTCGCGAGAATACGTCCAACGGCTCGGACGCATTCTTCGCAAACGGGAAGGAAAACACGCAATTCTCTATGAAGTCATCACGAAGGGTACACTGGAGAAAGGAATCTCCCAGCGGAGACGACGTCAAAAAATCGACAATTGAAAATTATTGATGGTTAATTTTTAACCTTTACCTGGTTGATAGTAGGGATTTGCACCGGAGGCGTGGTCAGTTGTATCGATAATCTGCTTGATTTCAGGAAATACTTCCTGAATCATTGCTTCGACGCCATGCTTCAAAGTAACATCTGCCATTCCGCAGCCCTGGCAGCCACCGCCCATTTCGATGTAAACCGTATCATCGGTCACATCCAAAAGGCTGATATGCCCACCGTGAGCCGCTACCCCTGGATTAATCTGATCATCGATGAGTTCCTGAATCTTTTGTGCCTTCGGATTATCCCAAGTTGGTGTATTGGGGTTATCGATCTTGAAGCCACTTGAGTTCAGATCTTCGACATAGTCAATGGTTACGCCTTTCAGGCTTTTGGCACTTTCCGGATCGATGAGAATTTGAATATCGCCGCAGTCAACAATCACATCGTCAGGCGCGGCTTCGACTTCAAGACCCAGCCCATACTGAAACTCGGAAGCTGTACGTCCCTGTATACTGACTCGTAGCCCCTGAACATCTCCCTCTTCATTCTCAATGATTGACTTGACTTTTTCCCTCGCTGCATCGGTCACGGTAAGGAGAGGGATCTCATTCTCCTTCTTTTTCTTTAACCTTGTTAGTAAATTTTTCATTGCTTTGCAGACTCAAGGAACAGTACTGCAACCTCCTTTTTAGGTTTGTTAATTTATACCAAATTACGCCTGGATTCGCAATAGCTTTTTCGCGTGGAATTGGCAGTTCGTCCATTTTGTCTGTTTTTCAATAAATAAATCGACTTTCTTGCAGACGACTCTTGGCTGCCACTATGCGTGACATGACTGACTTACTGGATTTTTCTCAATATATTCAGGTTTCAATTCTCCCATTTCGTCGTACAGGTGTTGTAGCCGAGCAATGGCTTCGGTTTGCAATTGTCGGATACGCTCCCGTGTAACGCTCATCTTTGCCCCAATTTCACGCAATGTTTTTTCCTCTCTTCCTTCAAGACCAAATCGCATTTTGATGACTTCGCGCTCTCTTGCTTTTAATTTGCTAAGTAGCTCATTGACTAAATCTTGCTCGACTAGGTCTGAAATGGGGCCAACCTCCGGGTTTGCCGATACATCTTCAACCAGATCCCCTAAAGTTGTTGATACCCTTTCATCGCTGAGGGAAAGCTCCAATGGTACAGTATTGATATTTAGCGTAAGGATCTCCTCGACTTGCTCGTCTGTCAATTCCAGTGCCTTTGCGAGTTCCTCAACCGTTGGGTCACGATGAAGTGCTTGACGGAGATGGACATAGATCGACTCAAATTTATTGATTTTTGCAACGACGTATGACGGTAAGCGGATAGAGCGGGAACAGTTGTCGAGGGCCCTCATGATTGCTTGTTTAATCCACCAAATGGCATAAGTGCTAAACTTAAACCCTCTGCGGTAATCAAACTTATTTGTCGCCCTCATAAGTCCCATGTTGCCTTCTTGAATCAGGTCTTCCAGAGGAACATTATGTCCGCGGTATTTTGCAGCGACTGAAACCACTAGACGTAAATTTGCCAGGACCAGTTCATCGCGGGCAGATTCATCACCGCTCTCCATGCGTTTGGCAAGCTCGACCTCCTCTTCTCGGGATAGAAGAGAATGGTGTGAGATGCTATGGAGCCAATTGCTCAAGGCATCAATCTGGATGGCTCTCGGTTCTTCATCTAACTTGGCAATCCACTCTTCGCCTTCGAGGTCTGTTTCATCAATGCGTTCTTCGCTCAAAGCCTCGTCTTCTGTGGCATACGCTTCAAGTCCATTAAGCATCTTGTCTGCCCTCATTTAAATATGATACTGTAAGCCAAATGCGATCGGGAATAGTAACATCATATTTAAGTTTTGTCAAGTAAATACCTTAAAAAACTTTTTGGCTTGTAAATACGGGGTTTTTCTGTTATAATTGGCAAAATTATTTTTGGAGGTGTCAGTCAAGTGGACTTATTACCCAAGGAAACGCGCGGTGAGATTACCTCCCTTTTAAAAAAAAGTAATGGTATGACGGCAGGTAAGATTGCTAAGGCTTTGGATCTCCATTCGATGACCATCCGTCAACATCTATCTATCTTGGAGCGCGAGGGGTTCATCCGCCACAGACGGGAGAAGATTGGGCGCGGCAGACCGACGCACGTGTATCACTTGACGAAGAAAGCTGATGAATTATTTCCAACCAATTATCAGCGATTTGCGATCAACCTTTTAGATACGTTGACGATGACAGAGGGGCCGGAAAAAGTCAATCAGCTTCTCGAACACCAAATGGAGGAGAAGATCGCAAGGTATTTCAAAAATTTTGAGCATAAAAGTTTAGCGGACAAAGTTGCTCTGCTCACAGAATTCCTGAACGAAGAAGGATACATGGTTGAAGTGGAAGAAACATCTGATGGTACCGCTTACTTCCTTAAAGAGCACAATTGTGTTCTTGGATCAGTTGCGAAGAAATATCAGCAAATCTGTCACAATGAACTGACTCTATTTCAACGACTGCTCGGTGTTCCCGTTGAACGTCAATGCCATATGGCGGTGGGTGATCACTATTGTGGCTATAAAATTCTTAAAACCAATCCCGCTTAAAAAGTAAAACCTCATTCGTTAATTCCTACCTTAAGACCCCTTGTTTTTTGCTTTCCGTCCAACTCTACTCAGACAATCTATTGTGCGTAGTGTTCCTTCGATTCTATCCCCAGCGATGTTCCGGTGGGTGGAATAGAAACCCATGAAACAGCTTACGGTGTTCTGAGGACAATCGATTGTAGAAGTCCTTACTATAACCCCAGTGTTCTTGGGAGGCGATCATCCAGGGGTGTTCGTAAGCATAGTAAAGCATAATTCGCGCGCCATCGTTTTGCGTCCATGGTCCTGCAGAGTGCCAGAGTGCGTTATGAAAGAGAATTGCACTGCCTGCTGGTGCGCAAATTTGCATTGCCCCGGGAAACAGGTGCGTTTGCTGGAGGTCTTCTGCAGACGGGTCATGGAGGGCTTTATGGCTACCGGGAACAACACAGAGATTTCCATGCCCGGTTTCGGTCATATCAGTCAGGTAGTATCCAATTTTGAGTTGTAGCAGAGGAATAGGTTTCCCCAATCCTCGGTAACCGTTATCGTGGCCATCAATGTGCCAGCCCATGTCCCGCCCCTTGGAGCCATATTCTACAATGGCATCAGACGCATGATGATGGGGTAGTGCGTTGAGCAGTCCCGTAACGTATGGCCAAATTGCCGGCCAATCAATTAGCTCCAACAACATTGAATCATCATCCAGGATGTAGAAGATGCGAGTGTTCTTGCCGCGAATATGAGTCATACCTGTGTGAGGGATGTTTTGCTCTTGAAGCTTTCGCCGTCGGGCAATCACCTGATGAAGTCTTTCGAGAAGTTGCGAAACGTGGTCTTTCTCCAGAATACTTTCCAAAACCAAGTAGCCGTTGTTGTCGAAAAAGAAGCGTTCTGTGGCGGTGGGTTTTGCACCGTCTGTTGTTTTCATGTATTTCCTCTTGTCAGGTTCAGGTGAAAATCTGTTAGGCATCAGAAAGGATTGAAGATTTTATATCGACAGGGGTTAAGCACTCTGTATTGTAAAGCATTGTGTCGTTGCATTGTGTCGTGTGCATTTTGCATCGCACTGCTCAACTTGATATTCGCCTTGAAATATTCGAGCTTCCTCTATGGGTTATAATGACGATATAAAGTGCCTAAAGTTGATTCCAAATATCTCGCGGTATTTTGTTGAAAAGACTTGACGGATGCAGTATTTTGGCTTAAAATCTAACACACTCAAAAATAGAGGACAGGTATGACAATTTCAAATCTCTTTTCACTAAGCGGGAAGGTTGCGCTCGTCACTGGTGCGAGTCGAGGGATTGGTAAAGCGATTGCGCTTGGGTTTGCAGGCGCGGGGGCCAAGCTTGCGCTCGTTGCACGTTCTGAAAATAAACTCCTTGAGGTGCAGGCGGAAATCAAAGCCCTCGGATCGGAGGCAAAGATTTTCCCATGCAATCTCCGACAGATAGAGCGGATTCAGGATTTAATTAGCCAAGTGATTGAGACGTTTGGACAAATCGATATTCTCGTTAACAACGCTGGGACAACGAATGGGCGTCAAAAGGCGTCAATGTCAACGCAATCGCCCCGGGATATATTGACACAGATCTATCAGCGGGAGTTATCAAAGATCCGGTGCGATCTACACAACTGTTAGCTCGCATTCCCGTAGCGCGATTTGGCGCGCCAGAAGAGCTTGTTGGCGCGGCGATATTTCTCGCATCTGATGCAGCGAAGTACGTTCACGGGCATATTCTGACAGTCGATGGCGGTTGGATGGCGCGTTGAAAGGTGGTGTTTATCATGGCAAGAAAAAATTCACCTTATTTCCGTACCCGCAACGCAGACAAGGCACTGGAGTTGTTGAAGGAATGGGGATATGAGTTGAAGCCCACAGCCGGAAATCCTTTTTCCTTTGATGTGCTTGGGACTAATTTGTATATCCAGACGTTTTCGACGGGGCAAGCTGATGTCCAGCTACTGTGGGATTATAGCCGTTCAGATTACAATTTATTTAGACGGCTCAAACGGAAGTTCTGGGATGACCATCTCTACTTCAAAAAGCTATTCGAGACATTGAAGTGAATACAGTAACGACCATTGAATCGCTTAGGCAAATTCTCAGAGGGTATATGCAACTGCTTGAGCGATTTCATATTCGGGAATCCGCCTTACAAAATTACTTGAAGGCTTATCCCATTCTTCTCCACCCATCCTATAAGATCGTCAATTCTCAGGTTCGTTTAGGTGCGGAATATGTCGCCGACTTCGTGATTGAAACCTACGACGGCAATTATACGCTCGTTGAAATCGAAAAACCAACCGATCGGCTCTATCTGCTCAACGGCATCCGTCATCGGCATTGACGCATGCAGAGCAGCAGGTCTTAGATTGGCAAGGTTGGATTCGACAGAATATCGCATACCTTCGTTATGAAGCTAATTTGGTGATGAATGCTCCACAAGGTTTGGTAATTATCGGGCAACGTTCGCAAATGAATACGGATGAAATTCGGCGATTGAATGAAAGAAATCTGAATATGCGAGGGCGTCTGCAGATTATAACCTTTGACGATCTTTCGTTGCGGTTCAGTCAACTGATTCATAACATGGAACAGGTAAACGCCGCAGCCGTGTAACTCCTACACGCCTAACTTTATTCATGCGAGGTGCAAAAAATGAAATCAAAACGAGGAGATATTTTAGCCCGATTGCGGGCAAACATTGAAGCTGGCAAACCGATTATCGGAGCGGGCGCAGGCACCGGCATCTCCGCAAAATGCGAGGAAGCTGGAGGCGTCGATCTCATTGTCATCTATAATTCCGGTCGTTTCCGCATGGCAGGCCGTGGCTCATTGGCTGGCATGATGCCCTACGGAGATGCCAACCAGATCGTCGTTGAAATGGCAAGTGAAGTGCTTCCCGTCGTTAAAAACACGCCTGTTCTCGCTGGCGTCTGTGGGACGGACCCGTTTCGTTTGATGGATGTTTTCCTCAAGCAGATTGACGAAATCGGATTTTCGGGCGTACAGAATTTCCCGACTGTAGGATTGATCGATGGACTGTTTCGGCAGAATCTTGAGGAGACCAATATGGGATACGGTCCAGAGGTAGAAATGATTCGTATCGCCCACGAGATGAATCTGCTGACAACCCCTTACGCTTTTAACGAATCGGAAGCTGAACAGATGGCGGATGCGGGGGCAGATATCCTTGTCGCCCACATGGGACTGACAACCAAGGGATCAATTGGAGCGACGACGGCTTTAACGCTTGAAGAAGCTGCCAAACGGGTACAAGCAATTCACGACGCGGCAAAAGGAGTCAACTCAGAGATCATCGTCATTTGTCACGGCGGACCAATTGCTGAACCTGAAGATGCCCAATACATTCTGGATAATACGACAGGTGTTGCCGGATTCTATGGCGCGTCGAGTGCTGAACGCCTGCCAACTGAACGTGCAATTAAAGCACAAATTGAGTTGTTCAAGTCGATCCACTTTTCTTGATGTGTGTTTCTCCATTGTTTAGAGGAATAGCGTCAACCACGAAGGAGACATACACGACTGAACCGAGAAAATTACACAATGCAATGTCCTAACTGTGGATTTGAGAATCCGACACAATTCAAGTTTTGCGGGGAATGTGGAACCAAACTTTATAGAGATACGACTGTGCCCGATGCTGAACGTCGTCAGTTAACGGTGATGTTTTGCGATTTGGAGGATTCAACACCTCTCTCTGAGCAACTCGACCCTGAAGAGATGCGCGAAGTATTGCGCGACTATCAAGCCATTTGCGCGAAAGTAACTCGCCGCCTTGAAGGGTATATCGCCCGGTATTTCGGCGACGGACTTTTGGTCTACTTCGGGTATCCTCAAGCGCACGAAGATGACGCCCAACGAGCGGTGCGCGCTGGCTTGGAAATTGTGGAGGAGATCGCGCGATTAAACCCTCGCCTTGAGGAGGAACTGAATATCAGGCTTGCTGTACGTGTGGGAATTCATACAGGGCTAGTTGTAGCAGGAGACATGGACGAAGATGAGCGGCTTGAATCTATGGCAATCGTAGGCGGGACCCCGCACATCGCCGATCGGTTGCAGAGCCTTGCCAAGCCTAACACAGTCGTGATCAGTGACGCTACGTATCGGCTGATTGAAGGATTTTTTGACTGTGGAAATCTGGGGGTTCATTCGCTAAGGGGTTTTTTACAGCCGATGTCATTATACCGTGTCCTCCATGAAAGTGCTGCCCGGAGCCGCCTGGAGGTCGCAGCAAACACCGGACTTACCCCGCTTGTGGGGCGCGAACGAGAAACCGAACTGCTGCTAAAGCGATGGACGCAGGCAGTGGAAGGGCAAGGGCAAGTTGTTTTAATTGAAGGAGAAGCGGGTATTGGCAAATCACGCTTGGTTCAAGTGTTAAAGGAACATGTGACACAAAATTCGCAGGCGTGGTTAACTGAGTGCCGTTGTTCGCCTTATCATCAAAACAGCGCCCTTTATCCTGTTATTGATCTGTTAGAGCATGTGGTCTTGCAATTTGATAGAAAAGATTCCGCCTATGAAAAACTCGGCAAGTTGGAGGCGTTTGTAGGGCAGTATGGCTTTGCGCTTGAGGAGGTTGTTCCCCTATTCGCCTCTCTGCTTTCGGTGCCGCTTCATGGGAAGTATGTTCTTCCGAACCTGACACCTGAACGGCAAAAACAGAAAACTTTTCAAGCCTTGCTGACAATGCTGATGAAACGCCCGACACAGCAACCAGTACTATTTATCGTCGAAGATCTGCATTGGGTAGATGCCTCCACATTGGAATTCCTCGACCTCATCATTAAACAGCTATCGACGCAGAGAATCCTAATCTTACTCACCTTTCGCTCGGATTTTAACCGCCCTTGGGGAAATCACCCGAATCTGACTCATATTCAGCTCTGTAATTTGGTGCGCAAACAGACGATTGCTATGATAGAGAAAATCGTAGGAGGTAAGGCATTACCTTCCCAAGTGCTTCAACAGGTAGTCGCCAGGACTGATGGCATTCCTTTGTTTGTCGAAGAGTTTACCAAAATGGTGCTGGAATCGGGACTGCTTCGAGAACGAGAAGATCGCTATGAACTAACAGGTGTGCTACCTTCGCTGGCGATTCCGACGACACTCCAGGATTCTCTGATGGCAAGACTCGATCGATTAGGTCCGGCTAAGGAGGTTGCGCAATTAGGAAGCACCCTTGGTCGGGAATTCACGTATGAGCTTCTTTCTTCCATCTCGCCACTAGATGAAAGGGTGCTTCAGAGAGAATTAACACGGTTAGTAGAAGCTGGACTAATCGACCAGCAAGGAACCGATCACGCAATTGGAACAAAGTACACTTTCAGACATCCACTTATCCAGGAGACGGCCTATCAGCTATTACTCAAAAGTACAAGGCAGCAGTATCATCAACAAATTGCACAGGTTTTGACGGAGCAATTCCCGAAGACGGTCGAAACCCAACCGGGGTTGCTTGCTTATCACTACACGGAGGCAGGGCTTAACGAATTGGCGATCGGCTTTTGGCAACGAGCGGGTCAAAGGGCCATTGAGCGTTCGGCAAATGTGGAAGCGATTGGGCATGTCACCAGAGGAATTGAATTGCTTAAAACACTAACGGATTCGCGCAAACGCTCACAGCACGAGCTTATCTTACAGACGACTCTTGGTCCTGCGTTGATTGCCACTAAGGGATATGCCGCTCCAGAAGTGGAAAGTGCATACACCCGAGCACGAGAGCTCTGTCGGCAATTAGGTGAAACGCCTCAACTTTTTCCCGTACTGTTTGGGCTGTGGCTATTCTATTTGGTCCGTGGTAAGCTACAGGAGGCACGTGCGCTCGGAGAACAGATCACCGAGCTCGCCCAGAGCGTTAAGAATAGGACTTTTCTCTTAGAAGCTCACCGAGCGTTGGGGGCCACTTTGTACTATCTCGGTGAATTAGAGGAGGCCCAAGCCCGTCTGGAAAAGGGAATTGAACTTCATGATTTACAGCAACACCAATCCCCGGCCTTCCTTCATTATTGGAGTTTAGCTGACCCTGGAATGACTTGCCTATCCTATTCGGCTGCGATCTTTTGGTTCCTCGGATTCCCGGATGCTGCCCGGGAGCGAGTCCGTCAGGCGTTAAGGCTTGCCAACGAACTTGCTCGTCCTTTCAGCAAGGTTGTTGCTTTGCATTTTGCGGCTCTAATTTATCAATGCCGCAGAGAAGGTCAGGCGGTCCAAGAGAGTGCAGGGGCAGAGATTGCAATTGCGGTCGAAAGCGGGTTCCCGTTATGGGCAGCGGGTGGAACTGTTCTACGAGGCTGGGCATTGGCAGAGCGGGGGCAATCGAAAAAAGGCATCGCGCAGATGCATCAAGGGTTACTCGATTGGCAAGCTACGGGCGCGGAGATGTTGCGTCCATATTTTCTCGGACTGCTTGCTGAGGCGTATGGAAAAGCAGGACGGGCCGACGAAGGATTTACTGTGCTAACGGAGGCGTGGGAAATCGTACACAGAAACGGCGAGTATCTCTACGAATCCGAATTGTATCGGCTCAAGGGAGAACTGATGCTGATGCAAGGTGAGGCGGAGACGGACGTTGAAAAGTGTTTTCGTCAAGCCATTACAGTTGCCCAAAGCAAAAGTGCGAAATCATTAGAGTTGAGGGGCGTCATGAGTTTGAGTCGGCTGTGGCAGAGGCAGGGAAAAAAGGTGGAAGCCCAAATGCTGCTTCAGGAGATTTACGACTGGTTCGAGGAAGGGTTTGATACAGCCGATCTGAAAGACGCCAAAGCGTTGCTTGATGAATTGTCGTGAACAGCCATTAATCTGAGAATTTCTAAATGAGTTTACAGAAATTTACAACGGTCACCGATCCTTAACCGACGGAATGTCTCAATTCGGTTTGGCAGGGAGTCGAGCCCGAAGCCAAGTAAGCCCTACGGGTGGGAGGGCTTACCTCACGCACTTTTGAACGAAGGCAAGTTCTCACTTTCCACTTTTCTTTGTGGAGTACAATTTTCCGATCAAAATCGTGACCTACTGATTTTATGCTGAATCTGATGACGTTTTATGAGACAAAGACTGGCAGAACCGGGTGAAGATCTATTTGTCGGAGCATATAATCAAGCGAGACGTGGAAATTTGAAGACAAGTCTGAACTCCTCGCATACACCTCACCATGTCGTACAGCATGCCGTGAGTCGGCCAACTCATGGCAGAGGAATCACGATTAATCTCAGAAGGGATTTACATGAATTGACGCGAACATTTGGAACTCCTGTTCAAACCGCACCCAATTTGCGTACTCATTTAGCGAGAGACATCAGAGACTTACGCCGAATCCTGCGAAATGCTGGATACGACCGGAGGACGATAAATAGGCAGCTACGTGAACTTATTCGGCAAAATAAAAACTCATACCAATTCTTGATCAATACGCTACGAATACGTAGTGGCGAATTTATTCGCTTCTTTAAGCGAATAATAGGTCGCCACTACGGCGAGGATTCATTAGTCGCCATTAGATCTGTAAATGGTGTGCGCTTCTAGCAATAAATGAATAGAGAAGAGACAATAATGTTTCTCAAGAAGTACCAGCCTCTGCCTGCTGATAATCAGATTCCAAAAGCGGTTATAGAGAAATACAATGACGTTCGGATTTATTTTTTAAAAAATCCAGACCGTGAATGTATTCCGTTATTCTTAAACTCTTTCGGAGAAGGTGACGGTTATGGTATATACCAATTAGTTGAAGATGTATTAAGAAACTTCCATCCTGAAGAGGTGATACCCCATTTAAAGGAGGGCCTTTCAAGCCCGTATCCAAGCGTCAGATATTGGTGTGCACAAATTGCTGCGAGTTTTCCTTCCTCCGATTTAATCAAGCCCCTGGCAAAAGTTTTATCTGAAGGTGACTTTGATATGAAATATGCTGTTATAACAGCGCTTGAACAAATCACCGGCGACAGCGTCACTAATGTTTTAAAAGAAGCGTATAAAAGGGAATCCGACCCAGAATAATGCTAGGGCTTATGTCTGTGTTTCCGGTGCCATCAACCGCATAAAACAAATTAACCCAAAAGAGAAAAGCCGCCTACGATGGATGTAAGCGGCTTTTTTCTTGTGACCAATCGACACCTTGTTTGTTTAAACATTCCAATAGATAATGGACTAGACCTGACAGGTTTGGCAAACCTGTCAGGTCTACTAAATTGTGTCATGTGGAATACAAGACTTACCTTGCCGAGTTATGTTGAGAACAGCACAACGAGTTTTGCACTCCTGAAACCAACGCAAACTCGTGAAACGCCCAATGCTCAATACTGGATGAGGCTTGCATTATGGAATCAATCGAAGGCAATCACGCCATCATTACCAAGCAATTTGACCTCCGGTTTAAGTAAAATCTCTCCCTCTTTCACTTCAGGTAGACCAGTTGGGTATAATACGTAGGCGATTCGGCGGGGAAGATGGTTTCCCAAATCTGCCATCATGTTCTCTTCGGTTTTAAAAACGATTTGGCGCCGTTGCTGCGTTTGAAAGGCATACCAATACTTGAGATAATCCCTGACCCAATCGTTGAAAACCAAATCTCCGGTCTTTGTGTCGATTACTTTTATACGGGTCTTGATGAGTGCGCTTAAGCGCTTACGAATGTAAGTCGCCGTGCCCGAAATACCAGCTTGACGTCCCTGCCGCTTGAGAAGTGTACTATAATCCTTGTCTGTAAATTTTGGATTGTCAATCCTCCCAACTATAATGAGGTCGGCCTTTAATTCTTTCCCGACTTTAGCGGCTAACGCTGAATCAGCGAAAATGTCCTCCAAGGTTAATCCCAATTCCTGGAGTTTTGCTGCCACTGGATTTACCTTATCGGATTGATCGTAAATCCATTCGACATCTTTCAAGGCAAGCTCCAAACGGGTGGCGAGATTGAGTGGTATCCGTTTCCCGAGGATACCAGTTTTGTCACCGGCGATAAAAGACGTAATAGCGATTCGAGTTGCCTCAGAAAGTGCAGGAGCAGTAGAAATTGTAGGACCATCCTTGCCACTAGAACTGCAGCCAGCGATGATAACAAGGACAAGTGGAATAAGAGAAAAGCGAAGCAAACGCATTGAAGTTCTCCTTTATGAAGTTTATTTAGTAGATGTTAGTCATTAGGGCTGAGGCATTGGGAATTGTCTTCAGTACCTAATGCTCATATCAATAGGATACCACAAAACGAAAATAGATGAAACTAATTTCTTCAATTTTTCAAAATCGATCTGGCCACCAAACGTATGGGATGTTCATCGGAAAAAGTGTTTCCAAAACAGGGATAATTTCTGCATCGACCAAAACATCGGTATCAACTGCAAGGTCTCCGATGCTACGCCGCCCCATCATCAGTTGAATCAGTTTATCCTGCTGAATTTCAAACCGGTAGGCGTTATCTGTTTTATCCACTGAAGTATGCTCGACATTCCCACGATTAATCTCCAAGCGATCCTCTCCGAGTTCGGTCATAATTCGAATCTTCCCGGACCACTGAGCGTGTTGCACCGAGTTCTGAAGGCGTTTCTCCAATTCTCCCTGAATCCGATCGAACGTGCTTGATTGGTTGATAATTCGCATCATCCCACCGCTGTTCTTTGGATGGGAGACGGCTGTCCTACCACCATAGCGGCGGCAGAAGACCGCGAATTCGTGGTCGGTGGGTATGAAACACTCAATTTCCTCCTCGCCCATCCTTGCCGCCCGTTCGCCGAGAAAGTGGATAATGGTTTCAAGAATTGATCGAGTTTGAAATCCGATTTCAGCAAGTGTACAGTGTTTCTCTGTATCATCGCAAACGAAATAACCAATAACCTCATCGGCGTTGTCCAGTACCACGAACGGCAAGGCTTCTTCGCGGAAGGAACTTCCCATCTTAAATCCCCTCCAACGCGCGGCATCTCTCACAAGTGTGCCCGTCCGTTCAGCATTATTCGCCGCGTAGATCTCTAACATCTTGGAGGCATCACGCATTTCAAATTTTCGGACGGCGTACGATTGCACAGCTTCACATGCGTCTGCTGTCTTGAAAGTCAGCCTTGACTCTGGCAATGCCGTCGCATAGCCGAACTTAGGATAGAAATTCGCAATCCCGAATAGCATGGCGATATCAAATCCGTGTTCTACCATCAACGCCGTTGAATCCTCCATGACACGCGCGGCGTAGCCATTCATGCGGTGTTTTTCATTGGTGCCAACTCCTCCAATCCCACCCATCTTTAGCACTGCACTTCCGAGTCTCATTTGGTGTTCAAAAATCCAAAGGCGACTCACGTTGGTCTCATCGCCAACCGATAGCGACACTTTCCAAACGTAGTCTCGCTCTTGCAATCGATCAATTTTCATGATGCGATTTTCCTTTGGGTTGTTTAACGGGGAGCGTAACGGTAACTGTCGTTCCTTGTCCGGGAGTGCTTTTTGCCGTAATTATCCCGTCATGACGTTCTGCGATCTTACGACAGATGGCAAGCCCCATACCTGTGCCCTCAAATTCGACCCGATTATGCAGACGTTGAAAAGGAGTGAAAATGCGAGCAAGATACTTTTCGTCAAAGCCAATGCCGTTATCTTTGACATTGATTTGGCAACACGCACTACTTTTCTGATCGGCAAAGACCTTAACGACTGGCCGCACATTTGGACGATGAAATTTCAGCGCATTGCTCATCAAGTTTCGCAGCAATTGGCGCATCTGTTCCGAATCAGCGTCAATTGTTGGTAGTTCATCGATTTCGACCTGTCCGCCTGTGCGTTCGATACGAACTTCCAAATCCAATTCCGCTTCTCGGGCGGATTGGGTGAGGTCAGTTGGAACAAAGGGACGCGCCCGGGTCGTTATCCACGAGTACGCGAGTAGGTCGTTAATCAGCGTTTGCATTCGTGCTGCCGCATTCTGCATCCGCTCCAGGTAATCCCGGCCCTTATCATCAAGCGTGTCATCGAATTTCATCCGCAACCGATAGCCAAACGCTTGAATCTTGCGAAGCGGTTCCTGCATGTGGTGTGAGGAGATGTATGTGAAGTCCTGTAATTCGCGATTGCTCTGTTCCAATTTTCCGGTGATTCTGATCAACGCTTCCTCTGCCTCTTTGCGTTTGGCTTCTGCAACCTTCAATTCAGCCAACCGTTGGCGCATTTCTACCAATTCATCGATAAGCTGTTCTTTCGTTTTTTCTTTGTCCTTCACGCCAGCGGTTTCTCCTGCGTATCTTCGTAATCAGTAATCCGCAAACCTACACCTTCTATCATCCTAAGCGAAGCGAAGGATCTCTTCAATGCTGTGATAACGGCTGTCCATGTTTGAGATTCTTCGTCGCAAAGTGCCCCAGAATGACATATTGCGGAGTACTGATAAGATAAAGGGTTACACTCAATTTCTTATCAAGAGACTTACCACAACAGAAGTCACCGAAATGAAACTCAAAATCAACGACCAGTTAATCTGCCCCCGCTTCGGAATGAACAGCATATCACCTTCATCAAGCAAAATCTTGGGCTCACCCTCATTTTGATTATTTTCCGGATTCAGGTTAATTTTATGGATGGTCTCATCCTTTCGGGTAATTATCACCTTTTCGAGGTTAGCTGCTACATCGGTACCCCCCGCGAGGGCAATGGCTTGCATAGGGGTAATCGGGTTGCGAATCTTGTATGCTCCGGGATTTCGGGCATAGCCTAGCACATAGATCGGCTCCATTTTGTAAGCACTCGGAACGAATAACACATCTCCATCTTTCAAGAAATAATTACCGTTATCTTCGCCTGTCATCTCCCAGAACCGTTCGTCGATGCTCACTTTGGTTTTCTTACCAGCAGCACTTATAATAACCAATCCAGCCAGATCTGCGTTCTCATTGGGGCCCCCTGTCCGCGCAAGTGCCTCATCAATTTGAATCTGACCTCGAATCAGGAGTTTTCCCGGCTCCTTGACCTGTCCTTGTATATCCACTACACCGAGCGCCGATACACGAACCAAATCGCCTCCTTTGACGACAACAGGTTGATAGGGCTTGTCGGGAGATATGTCATACACCTCTAAAGATCCATCCTGACGAACCACTTGGACATCCTTCAGGTCTGCGCGATTATCGAAACCGCCCGCAATCGCAATTGCCCACTCCAACCCGATTTCGTCCTGAAGCCGAAGTGGATAACGTCCGGGCTGATTGACAGCGCCACTCACAAAAATTTCCTTTTCGCTCGGGATGGGGGAGACTATGATAAGCGGATTTTTGAGGTGCGCCTGCTGAGAAAGACGGTCATAAACCAGTTGATTGACCTCTTCAGGGGTTTTGCCTGCAACCGGTAAATCGCCACCAAAGTAGCTGATTTTTCCATCCTCTCTAACAGTTACAGTTTGATCGTAATCAGACTGACCAAAAACAGATATGAGAAGTTTATCTCCCGGCTCGATTCGATAGGTCGCGCCAAACGCAACACTTCCCCCTAGAATCAGAATCGCTAGAGCCATTAAAATGATAGCTAGCGATTGATGATTACAAGTTGTAGCTTCCTTTTTCACGCGGTGTGAAATCTCCCCTGATAGCTTCAAACAGTTTCGATGTCTGCATCTTCATTTTCAATCTGGTTTTTCGGCAGAGAAGCAAGATACTCCTCGATGATCGCCTTTGCGTCTTCAAAATCATCACCATGAACGAGCAGATCGCCCCACTCTGGTTTCGACCAGTCTTCCCGGATGCCGCCGAGAGCGACTAGATCGTGTGAATGTAAGACAACGTCGATGTTCTCGCTCTCCAATACACCTTTGATCATGTTTCCAACAACTTCACTTGGCACAGATTCCACAATCTCCCAATCGACATATTCAACCGTATCCTCTGGTGGAAGTTCTGGCATTAGTTCAATTTGACAATCCGAACAGATTGTAATGTCCTGTTGATATTCAGCTTTGCATTGTGGACAGAAAGGCATGATGAATCCCTCCTAGATTTCGTTCGTACATTATATCCGAAATTCGTGAAATTGGGAAGTGTAAATTTAGGGACTACGACTCAGGGAAATTCCAAATCTGAAGCGCAGTTTTGCCCAAAACCCACTCCCGGTCTTCGGGTACGAAGAAGTCCATTTCATCTTTTACAAGAGATAGTGTTTGCGCATAAGTTGCTTTACTCAAACAAACCGGCCAATCCGTTCCCCACATGATGCGTGGCCCACCGAATGTGTGATAGACTTTTTTAACCAGCTCATGCGTATCCGTCCAAGGATAGGTGCTGTGAGAGATCGACCATGTGTGGCTGATTTTGACGTAAACGCGCGGGTATTTTGCCATATCCAGCAACAGATTCTGCTTTTCGGCGGCGTCTATTGGCGCGTCTGCCATGTGATCGATGACGACAATCAGATCGCTGTGATTTTCCAGAATTCTCGCGAGATCTGGCAGTCGCTCCGGTTTGGTTAAAATGAGCATGGGGACGCCGAGTTCTTCGGCACGGCTAAAGATGGGAGCCATCAACGGTCCCTTGAACCAATCGCCGGCAGGGCCAACGGCCGGACTTAATCGCACGCCATGAAATCCGTGTTCTTCTGTCCAGCGGCTGAGATGATCTGGCGCGTCGGGATGTTCAGGATTGATTCGGCAAACCCCCATGAATTTATCTGGATAGATCTTCATTGCATGGGCGGCAAAGCTATTATCCCAGCGGTAATGGATGACTTGAACCAGCACGGTTTTCTCGACGCCGTTTTCCTCCATCAATTCGAGCAACATTTCCGGGGTCGCGTCTTCAGACGGTGGATGGGTTGTTTCAGGGGCCCAGGGGAACTGTGGGTCGTTTTTCCAAACATGAACATGCGGATCGATAATTCTCAATTTTGCGCTCCAAAATGTTTATTCGTCAAAATTAGTAAAATTGGATGGTATAATTTGGCTCTGTCACATTGAAACTGCCAACCCCGACGAAACCCCAATCCCTGTGGGAGCGGGCCCTACGGGTGGGAAGACAGACCTCACGCAATCCATCTCGCGATGAAGGGAACTCTTCGAGTGGGAGGACAGACCTCACGCACCTCACGCATCCTTCTGATGGGAAGGCATCGAGTCTGGGAAGACTTTCCCACAAATGTGACAAAGTCGTAATAATTTACGCTTTGCACATGACATCTTTCCACTCATCACTGAGAATAATCTCCAGTTGATCTTTCGGCTTATAGTAATCGGTCGGGTGATAGGCTTCTCCCATGTCGCCAAACAGTCGTCGGCGACGAGGCGTCATCCGCTCCAGCACATGCGCCGGGAGCGTTTCATAATCATACGGACGGCACCACATCTGCCCATAGCGGAAGGTGACACTCTTACGAATTCGATCGGTTTTATTCGGTCCCACGCCGTGCCAGAGTGCCCATGGAAAAATGACAGCATCACCGGCTTCAGCGAGTATTTGGATTGCTCCGTCTGGATAAGTTCCTAGCTTGGGGCGTTCGGACGGAAAAGGTTTTCTGTGGCTACCGGGCACACACATAAAATTACCACTGTTTGCCAGAGAGAGGTCGGTCAGGAAAAACTGCACCTTGAATTGCAGGGGAAGGCTCTGAGGGTGGGGATGAATCTGCTGCAACGATTGCCCAGCATCTGTATGGAATCCTATCAAAGGTCCCTCGCCCGGATGTCGGACATAAATCTGGGTGCCCATAATCTGTAGGTAGGGCCCCATCAAAGAGAGGATTGTCCCGAAAGTCTTGGGGTGGTCGGTTAAGATGTCCAAGGCATCTGTCCGTTCGATTGCCCGGATAATGGTATAAACCCCTTTCCCGAATTTCGACGTGGCATTTTGCCGACTTGGAGTTTCTTGAACATAAGTTTCAATGGCGATGTCAACAGCTTTCAAAAGGGTGTGAACTTCAGTCGGTGAAAGAACCTGTTTCAGAATGAAGTACCCTTCCTCATGCCATTGGGCTTGTTGCTTCTCTGTTAAATACGGTGATGACATTTTGGTTAATACCTCCCATTGTTCAGATAATATGGGTGTTTCAGCAGCGCAGACTTTCATTAACTCGGCACAGGTAACTTGACTTTGTTACATTTGCAAACCCACAGTTAATGCACATTGGTTCGTAATGTGACAAAGTCATAGTAAAATCTCAAATCTAATTATAGACCATTTGCGTTCTCAGATCTAGTAGAATATTACCAAAAGTCGCAAACTGCTTTTTATTTTGCTACCGAACACTTTTTCTGATAAAATTAGTTAAGAGCATTAAACGTCTGGTGTCGATTAGATAGCGTCGTGCATTTCCAACAACTCACACCAAGACTTTAACTCAACCCACGAACTAACATAAAGACAGAAAAATGAATGAACTGACAAAAATCTTAACGACGATTCGACGCCCCTTTCAACAAGAAATCCGTAACAAATATCAAGACAACGTGGTAATCAATGGCTTAGGCAGCTATGTACAGCTCTGGGTGAAGAAGGCAAGGCAACTACCGCTCAACCTCGCGGAGAAGCAATCTCTCAGCCAACTTGCGGACCTATTTGTTGATTACGATGCCTCCTCCCCAATGGAGCGCCTGCATGTCATCGAAGAAGCCACGAAACAGATCGATGAGATGACCTCGGTTAAGCGGACGGAATCCCCTGATGAACTCCCTCTGTTTCAGTCCGTTTCCCCAAAACCTACCGTGAGTGCAGATAGCCCTCAGACGGTTCCACCGCCAGCGCTCGAAATTGAGGACACGCCTGTTTCAATCGATACCAAATCGCTAGATTTCTTGACACAACCACTTCAATACGCCAAAGGCATCGGTCCGCGTCGGGCGGCTATGCTTGTCGCAGAACTCAACATTCGTACCGTTGGAGAGCTGTTGGAATACTACCCGCGCGACTATATCGATCGTGCCAACATCCAATCAATTTATAATGTTGGACATAGCAGTGAACACGACACCATTCAAGGCAAAGTGGTCAATCAGACCGGATTTACCCCTCGCCGCAAGGGGGCAAAGCCAGTGGGCAAAATCGCGGTTTATGACGGGACAGGCGTGGTACAGCTTGTCAATTTCGGACGTCGGGTTGGTTATCTCAAACATCTGTTGAAAGTCGGCACGCCCGTCGTTGTGAGCGGTCAATTCTTTCGGCGCAATAATGAAATCCAAACCACCACGTATGAGTTTGAAGTTCTCGAAGATGAAGATGCTGATCTGATTCACACCGGACGAATTGTTCCCAAATATCCTCTGACAGCGAAACTCACGCAACGGAGCCTTCGCCAATGGGTCAAGACCGTACTCGATGATTACGCGGAACAGTACCCTGAGATTCTGCCATTAGATATACGCCAGCGGCAGCAGTTAATCGATCGACAGTCCGCCGTTAAGGAGATTCACTACCCGTCAGCGGAGACACATCGGAAGGCTGCACGAAAACGGCTCGCTTTTGATGAATTCTTTCTGCTGGAGTTGGGACTTGAACTCAAAAAACAGCGTTGGGAAACGGAGGAGAAGGGTATTGTTTTTGAGGTACAAGGAAAGCTGTTGGATCGCTTTATCACATCATTGCCGTTTGAACTCACGAAGGCTCAGAAACGAGTGTTTGAGGAAATCAAGGGGGATATGGCTTCGCCACAGGCAATGAATCGGCTTCTTCAAGGAGACGTCGGATCGGGGAAAACGGTCGTCGCAGCGATGGCAATGTTGTGCGCCATCCAAAGCGACTACCAGGGCGGTTTGATGGTCCCTACCGAGATTCTTGCTGAACAGCACGCTTTCAATCTCACGGAATTGCTTCGACCAATCGGGTTGAACGTTGCTCTGCTTAAAGGCGATCAACCGAAACAGGAACGAGAGGATACGCTCGCTGAAATCGCCGATGGCTCTGCCCATATTGTTGTGGGAACGCATGCACTCATTCAAGAAGGCGTGGAGTTTGATCGGCTTGGAATTGTCATCATTGATGAGCAGCATCGCTTCGGTGTCATGCAGCGCGCAACATTGAGGGACAAAGGAAACACGCCAGATGTCTTGGTCATGACGGCGACGCCCATTCCACGCACGCTCGCCCTCACGGTCTATGGCGATCTCAACGTGTCTGTGATTGACGAGATGCCGCCGGGTAGACAAACGATTACGACGCGGTGGGTGAAAGAGGAGGGGCGCGAAAAATTATACGAACAAATCGAAAGAGCCGTCAAGCGCGGAAGGCAAGCATATATCGTCTATCCACTCGTGGAAGAATCGGAGAAACTCGAAGATCTTAGAGCGGCGACGGAAATGGCGGAGCATTTCCAGCATGATGTTTTCCCGGAGCTACGTGTGGGCTTGTTGCATGGACGGATGCGTTCTGTGGAGAAGCAGGAAGTCATGGGGCAATTCAAAGCGCGACAGATTGACATCTTGGTCTCGACGACGGTTATTGAAGTGGGAATAGACGTGCCAAACGCCACAATCATGGTGATTGAAAACGCCGAACGGTTTGGGTTGGCGCAACTTCATCAGTTACGCGGACGGGTTGGACGTGGTCAGCACAAATCCGCCTGCTATATCATTGGAGCCCCGAAAGGGGATGATGCAGTTGCGCGGATTAAGATCATGACGCGCACCAACGACGGTTTCGAGATCGCCGAGGCAGATCTGAATATTCGGGGGCCGGGCGAGTTCTTTGGGACGCGGCAATCGGGGCTTCCAGATTTCAAGATTGCCAATCTCATCAAAGATGCCCCCTTGCTGGAGGTGGCGAAAGCGGAAGCGCGTCAGCTTGTCAAAGCGGACCCAAGTTTAAGTCAGCCCAAACATCAGTTACTCAAGCGAATGTTGCAGACGTATTGGAAGGAGAATTTGGAGATGGTGTCGATTGGGTGATTCGACCACAAGTCAGGTTTGTAATACAAGATGCCATCTTGTGCTACTCTTTGGAAATTGCTTCATCCCGGTCTGCTTGCTCTTGCCGCTAACCTCTGGTATAATTTGGCAGAAATTCAATCCGATTTTGGAAGGAGATACTGATGACTGCACTCACATTAACCTTTCCTCACGAGCGTCCGTTACAACCGTTGGTGGAAGCAGCGCTCAAGAATGAGCAATGCCTTCTGCAAGCTGGCATTCGACGTACCGAGCATCGCCTGCGAGAATTTGAAACGAAGTATGGTCTTTCTTCGACGGAGTTTCTCCGGCGCTATGAAAATGACGAATTGCAGGAGACACTCGATTCCATAGAGTGGATTGGCGAATATCGCTTGCTAGAACGAATGCGGGAAAAGTAGACGTGTTGCAGGAGATTCATTTTGAGGATTAATCTAAATCTTCAATAGGAGTTAATTGTATGATAATTACATACACCGCGAAGTATACAAAAATAAACTCTGGCTACATGGGGCAGTTGGTTGAGTGGCCAGAAGTAATAACGGAAGGAAGCACTTTGGAAGAGTGTCGAGAAATGCTTCAAGATGTACTCAATGAAATGATACTCGCTTACCGGCAGCAAGGTAACGAGATTCCCATTGGTGGTGGCCTGCTGGAGCAAATACCTGTTGAGGTAGGGCATGTCAGTCAAACGACGTGATTTAATCAAATATTTTGGGGAAAACGGGTTTTATCTGTTGCGTGAAGGTCGGAGACATTCTATCTACACGAATAACCAGAGGACAGTACCCATCAAAAGGTATCGCACGATTGATAGGATAACAGCCAACGAATTGTGCAAACAAGCAGGATTGAGGCCGAAATTCTGATAATAAAAGGACATTAAATGGCAAACGATCGACCAAACATCTTACTCATTACCAGTGACCAGCAACATTGGAACACATTAGGTTGCCTAAA
>JADFGN010000336.1 GCA_022567695.1 Candidatus Poribacteria bacterium
GAAACGGGCGCGCCTCTCAAGCATGTGCAGATTAGCCTGATAGGTGAAGAGCGCACTCGACTTGTCGTCGATGGCTGGTATAAGTCTGGAGAGTTGATTAGTCACCGACCTGTAAAAGCTTTTGGAAAGACAACACTCGTCGTTCGTGAAGATGGCGAAATTGTGAAGACGGATGAGTTCATTGAGGAAGAAAAAAATTAAAATTGCGCCATCAATGCTGGCAGCAGATTTCAGTCGAATGGGTGAAGAGGTTGTGCGTGTTGCTGATGCAGGGGCAGAGCTTATCCACCTCGATGTCATGGATGGTAACTTTGTTCCAAATCTGGCGATAGGCCCGCAACTCATTAAGTCGATCAGAAGATATACAGAACTCCCTTTCGATGTGCATCTGATGATCGCAACCCCACAAAATTATATTGACGTTTTTGCGGATGCAGGGGCGGATTACATCACGTTTCACGTTGAGATTGATGGACAGGTTGAAGCGGTGATTGATCAGATCAAAACGCGAGGGATAAAAGTCGGGCTCGCCCTTCGTCCCAAGACACCGATTTCAGCAGTGAAACCATATCTCGACGACATCGATCTGGTTTTGCCGATGAGTGTTGAACCCGGCTTTGGCGGGCAGAAGTTCATGATGGGCACGCTCGCAAAACTTAATCAACTCAACGAATGGATGGAAGCGGGCGATAGGGAAATCGATATTGAGGTCGATGGTGGAATCAACCATGAAAATGCGGCGCTAGTCGGAAGTCGGGGGGCGACAATTTTAGTTGCTGGCACAGCAATTTTCGGAAGTGATGATCTCAAGGAAGCCATCGACAGCTTGCGGAAAGCCGCCAGTGAAGCTTGCTGCTGAAGGGAATGAAACGATGTTTAAAGCAGTTACTACTTACGATTTAAACGATGTTAAGGAAGTTTTCAAAACAAACCCGCAATCCGTCAACGAGAAAGATGAAAATGGGCTTCCACCGTTATACACAGCCGCCATGTACGGCAACCATCAGGCCATAGACTTTCTACTGGACAATGGCGCGACTCTGGATATATTTGCTTGTGCATACTTATGTAAAAACGTTGAAGGTGAGACACTCCTAAAAGATAATCCCGCTCTGGTTCGCTCAACGACAAACGATGGGCGTACGCCTTTGCACTATGCCGCCGAAAAAGGCAACTCTGCCTTTGCAGAGATTCTTGTGCAATACGGTGCTGACGTCAATGCATGCGATCGTGTGGGTCGAACTCCCCTGATAGAGGCCGCTCATGGTGGCCCCTGGAAAGAAGGAGCCGATAATAAAATCATAGAGCTTCTGGTCAGAAATCATGCAAATATTGACATTTTCACCGCATCGGCTATTGGAAACACAAACATTATCGGTGATTTGCTGAAACAAAACAAAAATGCCATTAACGATATGGATGAAAATGGGTGCACGGCACTGTACCATGCCGCACGCAACAATCACTTCAATGCCGTAAAGCACCTGGTTGAAAACGGAGCCGATGTCAACAAACCGTGCGCCGATGGTCAGACGCCATTATATACAACCACCTTACACCTGCTATCGAATCAGGCGGACCCAGACCTTGTCAAATATCTTATCGCCAACGGTGCGCCTTATGACTTTCATACAGCGGTTGCACTTGGTGATTATCAACGAGTCTCTGACAGTTTGAGCCAGGATGCATCTTTGGCGAATTTGCGTTTACGAGGCTTGGCACCTGCGGATTATGCGATTCACTGTTGGCATCATGATATCCTTCAACTGCTTCTGAAATCCGGTGCCGATCCGAATTCAAAAGATAGCATGGGACGTTCATTACTCAGTAAATGTGTGAACAATAAGGAGTTTAGAAATCTTCTCGTGGAGTTTGGAGCGAAGTCGAATGACACAGACTCAGCGGCAAATTAGCGATGTACTGTTGCTACGTTTTACCCTCGCAAATCTCCGGAAATACCATCCACATTGATAATCCCGAACGACATCATCTCATCAACGTGCTACGCCTCAAACACGGTGATGAGGTACAGGTTTTCGATGGGGAAGGGAACAGCTATATCGCCGTTCTTGGCGATACACGTTCCTGCATTGTCAACGCATCAATCTGCCACCACCAATTTTACGCGCCGAACTCACCTCAAATCACGCTTTTCCAGGGGCTACCCAAATCCGATAAACTACAGCTCATCGTACAGAAGACCACGGAGATCGGCGTTGATCAGATTGTACCGATGATTTGTCAGCGTTCGATTCCCAAACAAACAGTCGCGACGCAAAAAAAACGGCAAGCCCGATGGCAGCGGATTGCCATTGAAGCCGCCAAACAGTGTAAACGTCCTCGATTCCCCAAAGTGCTTGACACGCGAAAAATGACAGATTGTCTTGAGATGGCAACACATCTGGATTTATCGATTCTGTTTTGGGAAAACGAGGAAAAGCAGGAAATCAAGGTGATTCTTCAAAATCATCGTCAGATTCGATCCATTGGGCTTTTCATCGGACCGGAAGGCGGTTTTTCCGATGAGGAGGTCGAGGATGCGATTCAGAGCGGGTGTATCCCTGCGAGGCTTGGTGACAACATTCTGCGAACAGAAACCGCAGCCATTGTAGGTGTGGCTTTGGTGGTGTATGAATTGCGTGGTTTGTAGGTAACCGTTCAGCCCGGGAGGGATCGTCGAGACCGGAGACGATAGATAAAGGGCGAGTCCGCGGAGCTAAAGTTCGGCAGGGGAGTCGAGCCCGGAGACGAGTTCACCCTTCCTAACTATGCAAACGATTATCTTTGAATCTTGAATCCAATATCGAACGCGCATGAACCAATTAACAGATGAATTATGAAAGGGGTTACAATGATGACTGACAAAGGCTATGTCAATGCACAACTGCTAATCTCCGCTGAAGAGCTAAGCGGCAAGCTGGACGATGAATCAATCTGCATTGTGGATACCCGGCAGACGCATGAATACGTTGAAGGGCATATTCCCGGTGCAATTCATCTCGACCTATTTGGACTGAGTCTCAACGAAACCAACGAAAAATCGTTCAAAGCCTTTATGTGGACGATCGGCTACCTTTTCTCCCAACGAGGGGTCGATCCAACAAAAAAAATTGTTTGGTATGACGACATCTCAGGCGTCCGGTCGGCGCGTGGCTTCTGGTTTTGTGAATATTTGGGCCACGAATCGGTGCAGGTATTAGACGGAGGATTCAGCGCGTGGGTCGCCGCAGGGGGGCGCGTGAGCACTGAAGCCGTTGAACCAGGCGATGTTCCGCCGTTTCCAGACAATCCCCAACCAGAGACTCACATGGATGCCGATGCCATCCACCAATTGCTTAGTCAAGATGACTTCGCTGTGCTTGATACGCGCACTGATGATGAGCATTATGCACGGGTCGCCAGATCGGCACGCGCGGGGGCAATCCCCGGTTCGATTCATGTGGAATGGCTGAACAACCTGGATGATCAAGGTGCGTTTAAACCCGCCGCTGAACTGCGAGCGATGTATGAAGCCGTGGGCATCACACCGGAGAAGCGTGTGATGTGCTACTGACAGGGCGGATACCGCTCTTCCCAGGCCTATTTGGCGTTGCGGCTTTTGGGTTATCCAAAGGTCAGCAACTACATCGGGTCATGGAAAGAGTGGGGAGATCGGCTGGATCTGCCGATCGAGATACCGAAAGGGTAAAGCGTGAAACGTAAAACGTGATGGGATTCTAAAAATAAAAAGCCTTGTCCGATTATGCAGGACAAGGCTCCAATTCCTTATTCCGCAGACTCGGAATCCTCGCTTTGCTGCTCATGTTCGTGGTCGTGATTATGATTGTGGTCATGCCCGCGATCGCCATCGTGTTGATGTCCACCGACTAGACCAAGTTCACGCATACCTTTAAGCCATTCAATATCTACGCCATGCTCGGAAAGCCGGATAATTTCATCAACAGAGAGATCGGCAAACCCTGCATCACGCAAACCTCCAAGCCATTCTGCCTCAACACCATGCTCTGACAGGACGATGATTTCGTCAACCGATAAATCGTTCAAACCTGCATCACGCAGACCTTTGATCCAATCAATCTTAACGCCATGTTCTGCTAACCGAATCAGGTTGTCAATTTGCGAATGCTCACGCCGCGACTTCCGTTTCAATTTGCGCTTTTCTCTGCGCAATCGATGCTGTCGGTCTCGCAGGCGATTCCGCTGACGAGAATGAGATGTCTTAGATTCACCCAACGCCGCCGCCGCCCTGCTACGGACGTTTTTATTTTCATCCTGCGATGCTTTTGCTAACAACGGTTCGACGACGGGATGATCGATTTCCGACAATGCCGCGACCGTCTTGAGACGAACATTCGTATGAGGGTGCTTCAGTCCTTCAGCCAACACGAACGCAACAGCGTCGGGGCAATCGATTTCTGACAACACACCAACGGTTTTCAGAGCGATGTTGACATGTTCATCTTTCACCGATGTGGCTAGCACAGGCACAACGGCATCGGGGCTATCAATTTCTCCCAACGCCGAAACGGCCCTGAGACGAACGTTCGGGTGGGCATGTTTCAGTGCTTCGGCCAACGCAGGGGCGACGATGTCAGGGTCATCGATTTCTTCCAACACACCAACAGCTCTGAGGCCGACGTCGGGATGTTCATCCTGTACCGCTTTGGCGAGTGCAGGAACGACGGTGTCGGGGTCATCGATTTCTTCCAACGCAGCAACGGCACGCAGACGAACGTCGGTATGTTCATCATCAACGGCTTCAGCTAAGGCAGGAACCACAATGTCGGGGTCATCAATCTCTTCCAATGCGGCAACCGCCCGAAGACGAACGTCCATGTGCTGATGTTTCAGTGCTTCAGCCAACGCAGGAACGACAGCACTAGGGGCATCGATTTCCGATAGCACAGCGATAGCTTTCAGACTTACATCCGCGTGCTCATCCCGCACCGCTTCGGTCAACACGGGAATGACGACGTCAGGCGCATCGATTCCCTGCAATGCTTCAACGACTTTGAGACGAACATCTGTGTCCTCGTTGCGTAGTGCTTTTGTCAACGCGCCGGTAATTGCGTTAGGGTCATCTTGTAATTCCAGTAATTTTATCAAGCCTGCCACGCTTTCCGCCTGTATATCAAAGGGCAGGTTCAATTTCGCTTCCATTATGACCTCCTCTAGTTTATGGGCTCCGCCAAGCTCTCCAGATGTCGATCTAACGATTAGGAAATCGCTTGCATCTCTCTCCAGGTGGAGAGCGATTTGATTCAATTCCTCCAAGGTTAACTTGTGATGCCCCCCAAGTTTCCTCGAAAGACTCTGAGGCGTGATTCCTAACATCTGGGCGACTTCGGCAGATTTGCCCCAAAGCTCACGACGGAGCTTTTTAAAATCAATCTCAATAATTTTAGGCAATTTTTTCACCTCCCATATTATAAGATGATGTTCCTAGAGGTGTCAAGCAAATTTTAACAAAAAACGTTAATAAATTATTTTTGCTCAAATTTATTAGCTTTAATCGTTAATTTTATATGACTTGGCGGTAAGCGTTGTATCCTATCGATAAATACTTATCGGGTGAGACTTGCATCACAACTCTAATCCCCGGCTGACCTACTCACCTTTAGCTTCCCTCATCAGCTCAGCGATTCGTTCAGAGAACTTGACCTGACTATTGTCCTCTGGGGCATAACCAATCACCTTTCTGGCGTGTGCGATACTCCAGAAGTTATGCGAATTGTCGCTAACCCCATAGAAAATTTGGAACGGAACCCCGTTTTCGTCTTCAATGTTTTCGGTCTCGATGCTTTTGACGAAGAGTTGTACCTGATCGCGTACACTCAGATATGCACCGAGGGCACGGTGAATTTTCTTCAAGTCCTTTGCATCGACGCGGTCAAGATCTGTCTCGCGAGGGCCACCGATCCGAAGCTGTACGTTTTGCAACTTTTTCCCATCGACGTGTCCCGTCGCAAAGACGAAACCGAGGTGTTCATACGTTTCTTTCGCCCAGCCGTAGAAATTGTCGGATAAAGGGCGCATGTCTGTCGTTACCACGTCCCACTTGTCCGCCCAAATTAACCGTTCGTAGTAATCCGCTGCATGGTTGGAGCTACACACAACGACTCTGCGGACATCTTCTTCGACACAGGTATGGTAGACGTTGTAAGCCATTTGAACATTGGCAATTTCATTCTCAAAGCTGCCTCCCTTGAAACCACAGTGTACGACGGCATCAACGCCTTTGAAATGCGCTCTGTACCGATCTCGGTCTGGATGAATCAGATCGGCGATCTGAATCCCGTCTACCTCCTCACCTTGCCGATTTGTGGTTTTAACATCAAGCAGAACAAGCTCATAACGTTCACGAAACGCAGGTAATATTCTCCCCGCGATATATCCCGATGCACCTGTTACAAGGACTTTTCTTTTGTTTGCCATGTTTGGATTTCCAACCTCCTGATTTACACTTGGCTGTATTTCATTTGCAGAACCATTTTCTGGATAACTTCCTGTGATTGATCATAACGACATGATACCATAACCTCATTCTTTATTCAATATGTTGATCGTGGGGATGTAAAATGTGTTAATCACTGCAAGGAAGGATGAACAGGTGGGCTTCTGCGCGGTGTCAATTCTGATGGGTTGTAAATGTGTTCGATCTTGTGAGTGTTGCCTCGCAATTCGGCAACAGCGAAGTCAACCTCAACGGTGATGAGACGGTGAACGTGTTTGACATGGTGCTGGTCGGTGCACATTTTGGAGAGGTCATCCCGTCCGAGTAGGCAGACTATTCTATTTCAAATTATTTGGTAAATCTGGCGCTGCGCTTCGGGTTAACCTCTAATTGTAATAGCTCTGGCATAGTGGATGGATTCCGGATTGCAGATGTAGAAACTTTAGAGGCTTCTCGCTGACTGCCACACTCGCTACATCCACTACAACCACCTATCCCTTTCGCAGTGCCCAGCCATTGGCGAATCACACGGAATGCAAGAAGAAAGGTTGTCGAAGCCACGATACATAAAGCGATAATTTCCTGCCAATTACCCATTTCTATTACCTCACAATCCTAGCAGTTTCCCGCCTTGATAGGTTATCAGCGCACCAAGATAGGCAAGTATTGTCATATAGGTGAAGGTGAGCGCCGGCCATCCCCAAGAACCGGTCTCACGCCGGATAACAGCCAGGGTCGCCGCACATTGACAACACAGCGCGAAAAAGACCATAACCGAGAGCGCAACTAGCGGTGTAAAAACAGGGCGTCCATCTGGCCATGTTGCGGCTTTCAGTGCATCACGTAGGCTTTCGGAATCTTTATCCACATCGCTGCCAAGATTATAGATGGTGCCTAACGTCGCAACGATGACTTCGCGGGCTGGAAATGAGGCGATTGTTGCTATGCCGATTTTCCAATCCCACCCAAGCGGCTTAACGATGGGTTCGATAAATTGTCCCATCCGACCTAAAATGGACTGCCGGAGATAGACCCCCGCTTCCTCTTGTCCATTGGTTTGTAATGCTTTATCACGCTCAACTTCCGAGAGAACCTGTTTCTCAAAATCCTGTTCGATGACAGCAGCTTTCGCGGCATACGCCTCCGCAATGTGCTGCGGTCGCGGGAAATATGCCATTCCCCAAACGACAATCGCTACTGCGAAAATGATGGTTCCAGCCC
Source organism: Candidatus Poribacteria bacterium (assembly GCA_022567695.1). Taxonomy (GTDB): domain Bacteria; phylum Poribacteria; class WGA-4E; order WGA-4E; family PCPOR2b; genus JADFGN01. The sequence continues at coordinate 7,676 of JADFGN010000336.1, forward strand.
TTACGAGGAAAGCCCTGCCTCGGTCATACATCCGCAAAGCCACAGTGCGCCAATCCGGAAGTTTATAAGCAGGCATCTCCATTACAAACGGTGGAGTTTCGCCCTTTAGAAAGGTTTTCTTGAGTATCCAAGCAATCGGAATCGCTACCACGATGCCCACCATATACATGCTAAAGAGAACAAATCCTTGCAGACCAATCAACCCTCCTAACAATTTGTGGGCGGGGATAAACGCGGCGATCATGATGGTATACACAGGCAGCCGTGCAGAGCAACTCATCAGAGGTGCTACGAGGATTGTGGCAAAGCGATCTCGGCGATTCTCGATCACCCGAGTCGCCATTACCCCCGGAATCGCACAGGCGAATGATGACAACATTGGCACGAAAGAACGTCCGGAAAGACCCACCCAACTCATGAGGCGATCCATTAAGAATGCCGCTCTCGCCATATATCCACAGTCTTCCAGAATGGCAATAAATCCGAATAGGATAACAATCTGCGGCAAGAAAATCATCACACTTCCCACGCCAATAATGGCACCATCTACAATCAAACTCTGAAGTGCGCCAGCCGGTATCAGTGCGGAGACTTGATTGCCCAACCCGGCGAAGACACCATCTATCAAGTCCATCAACGGACCTGCCCATGAGTAAATCGCTTGAAACACAATCGCCATCAGGATAACAAACACCGCCATTCCACCAATTGGATGCGTGAGCAAGCCATCCACACGATCAGACCATGTCGATTGAGTCGGTTCATCGGCATATCGAACACAACCATCGATAACTTCACTAATCCAATTGTAACGGGTTTCAGGTTCAACGAGGACCAATTCAACATTCGCTTC
>JADFGN010000337.1 GCA_022567695.1 Candidatus Poribacteria bacterium
TCGTCAAGTCAGAGATGCTATGATTCACCATATTGGGCGGAAATCCTTCATCAGAAATAAGGTTGCATACATCCTGATTTTTACGTTTACTTTCTGGTTGATTACGGCTTGTCATGCTGGCATGTGGCGAGATAGTTTCAATGATGGCATACTAAATGGATGGACACACGTCACCAAGGCGGCAAAAGATCCCTGGGAGTCCACATGGGAATCCCAAGAGAACAGCTTACAAACTATGCTCACAGTTCATTTCAATAATCCTAGACTTGGACAGGTCGCTGATTTCCTGCAACTGACCATTTTTCCACCTCGGGAAAAGCATACTGTTGCAGAAGGCATTTCGATCAAAAAGGAGGGCGGGGGAAGTTTTGGTATTGCCATCGGGATGCTTTTACCGCCTGAAGACCGAAATTTTGCATCCGTGTATCTTTTTTCGACTACAGCCATCTGGGCAATAAAATTCGATAAAACCGGAGGATTTGATCTATTTGCGGGTCAAAACCCTGTCATTCGTCACAAACCACAAATTGACCAGATGAAAATAATCTTCAATGCCGGACGTTTCCAGTTGTTCTCCGGTAACCAATTGATTGCGGACTTTAAGGATGAGACATTTGAGACAATCGATCTGCTTGGACTCATGGCATGGGGCGTTAGTGGCTTACACGGTATGATTGATGCTTTTGTGATTTCGGGTCCCGGCATCCCGGATGGAAGCGGAGATTTAGCTGTTAACCCAAAGCGCAAGCTCACAACCACATGGGGCAGCTTAAAGAGAGAAATACCATCGTTTTGAAATGAGTATAATACAAGGAATCGGAAGATGAGGATACGACGTCTTTTGTTCAAATATCACCGCTTGGCCGTCCTGGGTTTCATTTTGATCTTCAACCTGGTGATTACAGGGCATGGAGGAACGTGGCGAGATAATTTCGACGGCGAAAAGCTGAAGGGTTGGACACGTCCGGCAGCCGCCGCCGGGAATCAATGGGAAGCGATTTGGACGACTCAAGAGGGAGATCTGGACGTAACTTTCAATATTCCTCGCGGGCTCCAAATTCCTCCCGGGCTTGAGCCGAAAGTTGTGGCTGATTTTCTGGAACTGACAGCGTTTCCGATTCGGGGAAACAGTTTTAGTGTCACCAGCACTTTCCAAAACGGACAAGCTCGTTTCGGTGAATTTGGCATTGCACTTGGAAGACCGTCGTTCCGTGACGAGTGGGGGTATGGGTTTTTCTATGTCTTTACAACACTTACAGTCGTATCTCCTATGAACTGGGACAAGACAGGAGAGAGGCGACGGTTTAAGAAATTAAATCCAGACATTCGTTTTGTTAAACAACAGATAAAGGTCGTCTTCGACAATGGCCACTTCAGAGTTTTCCACGATAATGCGTTGGTTTCAGAGTTTGAGGATGCGGATTTCAAGAAGATCGAAATGGTCGGTTTCTGGGCACAAGGATTCGACCATTTTCATGGGGTAGCAGATAGTTTTGTGATTTCAGGCCCCGGTATCCCTCATGGCGGGAACTTAGCTATCTACCCACAAGGTAAACTTGCAACAACGTGGGGCGGCCTCAAACGAGGTCTATGAATCGCTTCTCAAGTATCTGTGCCGATGATAAGGGCAATTTGGCGATTTAGACATTCAATACCTCCAATGGTATTACACGGCATTCTCATTCAAGGGCAGGTCGATTCTAACATTGCCTTTCTTCTGAGAGGCCATAAACCCCAACAGAATTTCCAGCACCTGTCGAGCGTTTCGCGGGGGTGAGCAGGTTTCGCCGCCGTTTTCTATAATGCGTATCAACTCACGAATGGCGGCGGGAGAATCAACTAATGTCCGGTGTGGACAATCGATCTTCCTAACACCGGCGTTTGTTTCAAGCTCTGCGTGGCGATCGTTGACGGTAATGCATCCCTCCGTTCCAAATATCTCCCAATCTCGCCGCCCGAACATCCGTTTTTCATTATTGTAAAACGCGCGAACCCCGTTCCTAAAATGAATATAGCCGGAGACAGAAGGCTCAAGTTCAGGTGTGCGCCCGCCATCTCCCTGATAGGGCCAATAGTCTTGGTATCCTTCCTCCAATTCTGCGAAAACCCACTCCGGCTCCGAATCTGCAAACATACACAGCGTATCGACCATGTGCGTACCATTACGGAAAAGCATTGCTCTTGGCCCGCCATAGGAACAGATGATGCGTCTCAGTTCACCGATTGCACCATTCCTCAGTTCTGCCATGACCGGTCGAAAAATCGGACGCCACCGGCGGGAATGATTGATCGTCATTTTTACACCGTGTTTCTCGACGGCTTCGATCATGCGGTCTGCATCGGCAAGTGTTGTTGCAATTGGTTTTTCGCAGAAAATGCCCTTCACGCCTGCGTTTGCTGCATCGACCACAATATCGGCATGGCGATTATCAGATGTCACCACACTGATAATGTCAGGCTGCAATTCAGCAATCATCCTGCGATAATCGGTATAATACTTCAGCACTGGAAGCGATTGAGACCACGTTGCCTCGAATTGATTTAATCGGTCTTGACGCAGATCGCATACTCCTATGATTTCTGTTTCAGGCAACATTGAATACGCCGCGGCATGGGAATGTGGGACGACGGGGCCATATCCTGCCTCGCCATCGACTAACGGAGCTCCCGAACCAATCCCCGTTAAACCAACGATACAGACGCTATATTTCTCCTTGATGTTCATGTCATATCCTCCAACGTTTTAAAATAAGGAGATCAGACGAGCATTCGCCTCATATTATAGCACGAGCTGGTAAAAGGCGATACCATTTTTCAATAGACAACATTTTCGCTTTCAGCTAAAATGACAACTGTCTCCAAACGCGAAAGGGATGCAATTGTCAACTTTACTGTGAATTGCTTTGACCGGGCAAAGAGTTTGATTGAAAATTACTTCAACAGGAGGCAACAATGACATTAAAAGCGGGAATCGTTGGATGCGGCGGAATTAGCCGAAGCCATGCGCAAGCCTATACACACCTCAATAACACGTCGCTTGTCTCGCTCTGTGACATTAATCCAACAGTGCTGGATACGCGGGCGAATGAATACGGAGTCAAAGGGCGTTATACAACGTTTGAGGAGATGTTCGAAAGTGAGGAACTCGATATTGTCAGTATCTGTACACACGCGCCATTGCATGCGCCTGTGACAATTGCAGCCGCACAAGCGGGCGTCAACGTATTGTGCGAAAAGCCACTTTCAATCAACCTCCAAAGCGCCGACGAAATGCTTGCGGCCTGCACAAATGCTGGCGTCCATTTGGCAGTGAGCCATCAATATCGGTTTACACCACTGTTTCGGCAAGCCAAGGCGTGGATTCAAGCGGGAAAAATCGGTGCATTGCGTGGCGTTCGAGAAGTCGGAAAGGGACGCGAAGCCGGATTCGAGTTGATGGAGATGGGGGTCCACTATTTCGACGAGATGCATTTTTTCATGGATGACATTGAGTGGATTCACGCCCAGGTCAGTTATGAAGGACATCCAGTCAGCACCGATGACATCATGCACAGTAGCCAACTCTGCAAGACCGATCGCCGCGATAACGGCCTGGTCGCGGGTGACACGATGATGATTCACATCGGCGGTAAAAATGGCACTTACGGCATGATTGAACTCTATCGGCGTGAATCCACAACAGGGTGGCTCATGGGTCCACATATTCTCGGCGAAACGGGTCAGATCATGATTAAGCCCAATCCTCAAAACGGCATTGACGAGATGTGGTATTGTCCGTTTGATGTCTCATTTGCTGCTCACACACCACAATGGGAATTGATTACGCCGGATGAAGAAGCTTTTCTAATCGATGGCAAACCGTGGAAGGCACGGCATTCAATCTGGAGCGTACACGATGTGGTCAATGCAATTCTCAAAAATCGTCCTCCCGAGCTTGGCGGCAAGGGTGCTCTGACTTCGCTGGAATGTGTCAGTGCCGTCTATGAATCGCATTTCACAGAACGTCGTGTACATCTACCGATGACAGACCGCCGCCATCCACTCGTCAAACGCACGGCTTTGCACGTTGAGCGTTAAGACGCCAATGGGTTAGATAACCGGAGGTGCTTCGCTAGCCGGCACGACCCTGCCATTGGTAAGAAGGACACCATCCTCAAAGCGACACTCAATTTGCCCGCTCTCGAACTGTTTCTCATAAAGGCGTGCATACAGACCGTCCTTGGCGAGTAGCTCATCATGCGTGCCATGCTCCTCGATTCGGCCGTGGTCAATGACATAAATCACGTCCGCCGCTAGAATCGTTGAAAGCCGGTGGGCGATGGCGATGGTCGTGCGCCCTTTCATCAGTGATTCTAATGCCGCCTGAACATAACGTTCACTGGCGGTATCAAGTGAGGAGGTCGCCTCATCGAGAATTAACAATCGCGGTTGATGCAGAATCATACGCGCGATTGAGAGCCGCTGACGTTCTCCGCCTGAAAGCCGATAGCCCCGTTCTCCGACAATCATGTCGTACCCGTCCGGGAATTCCATGATACGGTCGTGGATATAAGCGGCTTTTGCTGCGGCTTCAATCTCTTGTTGCGTTGCGTCCGGATTTCCGTAGAGCAGATTGCTACGGAGGCTACCATAAAAGAGATAGCTTTCCTGTGTCACGTAACCGATGAGTCCGGCGAGCGATGCGAGGCTCAGTTTACGAACGTCAATTCCATCAATGCGAACTATTCCCTCTGTCGGGTCATAGAGCCGTGCAATGAGGTACGAAATCGTCGATTTGCCAGCACCGGAGGGACCCACGAAAGCGGCGAGTTGACCCGATTGGATTTCAAAACTCACTCCATTGAGTGCCCATCGCTCGGATGAATTGCTGGGTTGTTTTCCTGCGAGCCGTTCCTCGGCACTTAGCCCGTAATTGAGACGAACAGACTCAAACGTCACGATGCCCTTGACCTGGTCGGGGGTTAGGTTGATGGCGTCTTGGGTATCAACAATCTCCGGTTTCAGGTCAAGATACTCAAAAATTCGCTCAAAAAGTGCCATTGATGATTGGAGTTCGATAGCGTTCCGAAGAAGCGATCCGATCGGAAAGTAAAATCTTACCTGCAAAGTGGTAAACGCGATGATTGTCCCTGAAGTGATGTCAATCGACCATTTCCCGGAAATCATATAGCCTGCCAGGACATAGATGACTGCCGGAGAGAGCGTGAAGGTCGTTTGCATCAAAGCCCAGAACGCCTCACCGATCATTTCCTGACGGACGACAATATCGGAGAGTCGTTGATTTTCTTTGTGAAATCGTTGTATTTCATCATTCTGGCGACCAAATAGCTTTGCCAACATGACGCCAGAAACCGATAAAGTCTCTTGGGTGATGGCGGTTATTTCCGCCTTTGCATCTTGCGCTTCAACCGTCACTGCCCGGCGTCGGTCCCCGACAATCTTGTTTAACCCGATAAACAGCGGCACGACAGCGATTGCCACTAACGTCATTTGCCAAGAGAGGATGCACATGGCAATTATGGTGCTGATGATGCCAACGCTGTCATAGATGACATCTGTAGCTGTTGTGGTGACAACCGTTTGAAGCTCTCCCACATCATTGGCGATACGCGATTGTAGCTCCCCTGTACGGGTTCCGGTGAAGAAACCAAGCGATTGGCTTTGCAGATGTCGGTACAGTTTATCGCGTAGATCTCGCATGACACGCTGCCCCATTCTGTTGGCAAGATGGCTCTGCCAGATTTGCAGTCCACCGCTGACAACTGTAACTCCCGCCATCACTGCGGCAATCAGCCACAGCAGTTCGAGGTTGGGGTTAGCGTCAGGCGGAAAGAGTCCGGAATCAAATACCACCCGAATCAGCAATGGGTTGACGATGCCAAGACCAGAGGTAACCAAAACGAGCAATCCAATGATAGTGACCCGTTTCCAATAAGGTCGGAACAGCGCTGCAATTCGCCGGCCCAATCCACGATTCGCCTTCTTGTCGGTTTTAAGCTTGCCAGATTTTGTATTCATAACGATCACCTCCTTCGGTTTTTAAGTCCTCATGGGTAAATAAGGAATAACGATTTAATAAATCGAACACATCTGTTCGACCCACAGCGTAGGGGCGAGGCATGCCTCGCCCGAAATGTTATTTCGTAGCCATTCCTAAAGTCGCCTAAACAGTTGTGGGAATCCGTTCTTCAGACAGCCAGATATGCCGGAGAATTCCCACCGATAGTTTTGAGTTTTCCATCTTCCACAAAACCTTCAGGTCGATCTGCTAATTCTTTGGTCAAACGCTTTCGCCAGACAGAAATTTCATCACCGTAATTTGAATCTCCGGACAGTTCACGCATTTCCGTCGCATCCGCTTCGAGGTCAAAGTACTGCTCTTGGCCGGTTCCCGGATACCAGATGTATTTGCGTTTCCCATCGGTGAGATACTGCATGCCGCTGTTCAAGGAAGGAATCGCAGCACATTCGCCGTGGAGATAATCCCGCCACGCACTGGACGTGCCACGCAGAAGTGGCAACAGGCTCTTCCCATCCACCGAGTCTGGTATCGGAACAGCCGCCGCATCAAGAAGTGTCGGCATGATGTCCATCAACTCAACAACCTCCTCACGAACTGCATTCTGCGTGACCCCCATCGAATTCGGAAAGTTCATTAGGAAGGGAATACGCGCCGAAGCTTCAAATGCGTTGCGTTTGCGAATCCACTGGTGGTCGCCGAGCATTTCGCCATGGTCTGACGTGAAAACAATAATTGTATTGTTGGGGAGTATTTGCAAGATTCGACCGATTTGGTGGTCGATGTGTTCAATCGATGCGTAGTACGCGGCCCGAAATTGTTTCATGACAATTGGATCGAGTCGCGTACGCCATGAAGCCAGTGGTAGACCGCGAACGGGGCGATCATGAACGGACGCCCAGTCGCCGACATAGGGCACCGGCAGCTCCATATTCATGTATTTATCGAAATAATAGTGCGGTGGAGTCAGCGGTTGATGCGGATGAAAAAAGCTGACTTTCAATAAAAATGGTACAGTTGGATCGCGTCTCTCTAAGAAATCGAGGGCACAGCTCGAACACCAGTTGCTGAAGTGAAAGCGTTCTTCCAGTGCCCACGGGCGAACCGCCCAACCGTTTCCATCCATACCGTGCGATTCGGAGGCGCGGGGCGAATTGACCCCTTCACGTCGAAGAAATCGCTGGTAGTCATCATCCGTTCCGGGGCGTGGGCTGTCTGCCCAATCGGCGCTGTTAAAGCCGTAGAGCTTTCGCTGGGGGTGCAGATGAAGCTTGCCAACAAGGTGTGTTTGATAACCTGCCCTGGAAAGCTCTCCTGGAAGTGTCGGTCCATCCAATAACGTCGAATGATTCATGAAGACGCCGTGGGAACGTGGCTTTTGACCGCTCATCAAAGTCCGTCGAGCGGGAATGCAGACCGGGCAGGCGGAATAGCCCCTGGCAAAACGAACCCCGGAGGCAGCAATGTGGTCGAGGTGTGGTGTCTGCAACACGGGGTGTCCTTCAATACCCAGGCAGTCACCTCTATGCTGATCGGTTATAAAAAGAAGAATATTGGGTCGGTTGTCGGGCATATGAAGCCTCCTTGTTTTTACATTATGCAGGATAAGTTGCATTCTTGTCAGCATTCAAAAGAATTATCTGTTCACGCGGTTTTGCAATGCTGTCGGGTCGCGTTTTATCCCCGGGTGGAAGCCATATTCACATCGAATCCAAACGTATTTGAGACAACTCCAGGCAAGATGCTGTAAATGGACTGTTCTATTGCCTCTTCAAATTCCTGTTGGAGACTCAAGGTTGCTTTCCATTTCAGGAGTGTGTAATCGTTGATGCCATATCTCAAGGCCACGTCCATCAACCGCTTTTCAATCAAGCAGAAACCTGATGGCAGAGCTAACGCATCGCTGAGCTGAATGAGCCTATCGTATTCCGTGTATTCGATTCCAGCCAGATAATCTTTGACAAACTTTCGTTCTTCCAAAGAACAATCCCATCTTCCACTGATTACGTTCACGTCCTTGATGGGAAACGAGTGCGTTAGACAGATTCGAGCGGAGTCAGAGAATCCTTTGGCGTGTAAAAACTCATAGCCATCAATAATGTGACGGTTAGCCGTCTTCCCTATTTGGCGACCAATGTCGTGGAGATAACCCAGTATGTAAGCCGTCACAGGGTCAAGCATGGGATGATGGGTCGCTATCGCTTCTGCAGCCTTGGCGACGAAAATTGAATGTTGAACCCAAGGCCCAGGATTCATGGCTTCGGCTTCAGACAGATACTCACTCGCTTTCTGAGGAGTTGGTATTTTCATGGTCCCTCTCGATGGGCAGCTAAGCCTAACTAATTTTCATGAATAAGTTCCCGAAAGAAATCAGTAATGGTCGGGGCGCCGCAAATCATCTGGGTCCCGTAGTTTGAAATGTATACTTTAATAGAGAAATTTAGTTAGTATTTTTGACGCAAACCCTGTTACCTTTGTCGAGT
>JADFGN010000011.1 GCA_022567695.1 Candidatus Poribacteria bacterium
TCAAGCGAGTCGCGATTTGGCTTCAAACCCGCTTGAGGATTGAATCCTTATATCGAACTGACGTTATTTAGACATTTTTCTGCCCAAAGAAAACGGGCCCTTCGGGTGGTCCGAAGAACGGAGTACACCTCACGCAAAACGAGAAAACGTGAGAGAAGCGGCTCTCAGCGTTATATTGGAAGTCTTTACATTTTATCAATTTAATTTTGTCTAGGCACTTAACTAATTTTCGATTGAAGATTGAAGATTGAAGATTAGAAAAACCCGCATCAATGCTACCATTGACGAATCAGGAATGTATAGTTTTTTATTGAAAATTAGTTAAAGGCCATGCGAAAAACGAAACGACTTTTGCCATTTATCGGGTTAGTCCTTCTAACTGCTATTCTGGCTCGGTATATCAACTTCAGCCACCTAATCAACCTTCGTCAACAAGCCGAGGGAAAAGTCCTTGGAGTGGCAGTCGCTTTGACGATTCCATTTCTGCTCTGCAAAGCACTCAAGTGGTACTATCTACTCCGAACAAGCATTCCCAACGTCTCCTATGTATCGGCGCTACGTTCCTTTTTGATTGGCATGGCAGCCAGTCTTTTTACTCCAGCCCGCCTCGGTGAACTCGCAAGGGTTGCATGCTTCCCGAGCCAGCGCTTCTCAGTGCTGGGGTTAGTCATGGTTGATAAATTGGTTGATATAGGGATATTGCTGGGTTTATTCGTACTAAGTTTTCTCGTCTTTTCACCGTGGCTGGGTTTAACAGGTGTTCTAGCTGGAGGGGTGTTGGTTTTTGGGCTATCGGTGCTTTTACGGTCAACGCACTGGGTAACTCGAATACCACAGCCGACATGGTTGACTGAAGTATGGCGCGGATTGCGCAACCAGCCTCGACGATTAATCACCTTAAACGCTAGTCTAACTTGCCTCTGTTTTGGATGCATGATGCTACAATTCCAGCTGTTTCTCTCGAGTCTGCAATCGGTTTCATGGTGGGCTGGCCTAATGCTTCCAATTATCCTACTGGTAAGCAGTGCTCCCGTTTCAATATCAGGACTGGGTCTCCGCGAAGGGATTACGGTGCTGCTCTTAAGTCGTTATGCGGTCTCAATTGAGACCGCAATCGCTGTGTCGCTATCTGTTTTTGCTGTGACCTCTTTGCTTCCGGGTCTAATCGGCTTGCTTTTGTCGCCGACATTGATCAAGCTCCGTCCTCAAGACATTCATCCTCCAAAAGAGTTCAGTTAACTGAAATGCTAAATACAAAAGGATACTTGCGTAATGCCTCATAAATGGATTGTTCTTATAATTCCGATTGTTGCTATCGGTGTGTTTTCAATCAACGCGATTACGCAAGCCCAACGTCCAGATCGAGGGGAAATGCGTAGCAGGCAAGGGAGGGGAAGCCAAAGTGGTTCAAGCGGGGGACAGAGGCTGTCCTTTGTTGGTGATTCATAGATCGATATCACTTTAGGAACAATAAAAGAAACATATGAAACGGCAATTGACATTTACCATATTTATTATCGGTTGTTGTTTGTTGTTATCAATGTCCCTCTTGAGGTTAGAGCACAACCTTTATGCCCGAAACGAAACCGATGAAAAAGCACCACAGATTTATAGCACTCAGAACCCATCGACTTCCCTCCGCCCGCGCTTGGAAACTTCGCCTCCGGCCAATCTTCGAGAATACTATCAGGTTATTGTTGAAAACAACCTGTTCCCCTTTGCCAAGCTCGCCAACTGCATGCTCCACGCTACTTTTAAATTGCCCGCCCAAATCAAAGAGGTGGCTAAGACGGTACGCCAAACGCTCTGTTGTCAGTTTAGCCGACTGTTTTTCGTCCAAACAGCTCGCCAAACCACGAACAACCGCTCGTTCGGGCAACGGTTGCGACGCTTCGTTGAACAGGTCCGGCGCCTCGCGGGAGAAGACAATGGAAGTCGGGTGAGGAGGTGGATAGAGCGGAAAAAGGCGGGCTGGCACGTCCTGTTTGCGGATGCCAACATTCCCAAAACGACCACGCCAATCGACCAGATCCACAATGCGATAGACCGGAAGCTGTTTATGATGAAAGGGTTTCATCACGAAGATGGCAGCCAACGGGTTTTCCTCAATGGTTTTGCGATCTTGGCGAACTTGATTCCTTACCAGCGGCGAGCAATAAATGGGGGGAAGTGTGCGATACAGGTGGAAGGGGGAAAGGTACCGACCAAGGATTGGTTCCTCAATCTCCAGATCCTGACTAGCGGCGGGTTTCAGTGACTTTACCACTTAATTCGATGGAATGTGAGAATTTGTTCCCGATTCTCAACGAACTGTCGTGAACATTCGTTGCAATAGTGATTCTGCTTGCCATTGTGAATATGGCCATTCTTTTTGGTATTCGTGCTGTCACAGGTGGGACAACATATACTCATGGTTAGTCTCCTTGGTTATTTCGGACATGTCACAGAGGATAACCAAGATTCGTAAATGTGTCAATCACATTTGACAGCATTACATGTAGCGCACCACCCATTTCAAAACCTCCATAAGTTGTTGTTGAGTTACCGTTCTCATTGCACGAACCGTCGAGATCGGGTTATCCACCCCAAAACACATAACTAAATTTCTCTATTAAAGTAACGTGAGTTCGACGTAAGAAGTCAGTGTGGTGACTGGTATCTGGTGACTGGTGACCAGACTACCAGACTACCAGACGACAAGACAACAATGGTCGAAGCGCCGCAAAAACACCCGTCACCCCGTACAAAACCGCTTGCGCACCTACATCCTTATATCGAACTCACGTTAAAGTATATATTTCAAACTACGGGAACCGCATGATTTGCGGCGCCCCGACCATTACTGATTTCTTTCGGGAACTCATTCATGAAAATTAGTTAAGTGAAAAACTTATCAATATTCAATAATACTCAACCATGCACGATGTGTCATCTTGAGCAGGAGTCGAGCCCGGAGACGAGTAAAAGGTCTTGTTTTGGCCGTACCTGAAAGATTCTTCACGAAGCCTGTCCGTAGCCTGTCCTCGAATCCTTCACTTCGTTCGAGGACAGGCTTCGTGAAGGAAACGCAGTGAAGGGTCCAGAATGACATTTTGTGAACTACTGATATTAAAATGTGAGGAGGACATCGAATATGTCTCGACTCTTCGACACCACTATGCGAGTTTTGGAAACTGGAATCGAAGGCAGGAAGCTGAAACACCAAATCATCGTGAACAACCTTGCAAATGTCGATACGCCGGGGTTCCAAAGCAGTGATCTGAAATTTGAAGAGGCGTTGGGAAGAGAATTGCGACCACCGAATCCAAATCCACCGCGAAATTTTGAGGAACGGATTGAACGTCTTGCAAACAAAAAATTCCAAGTCGGGATTAAAAACCGCGTGCCGTCCAATCAACTCAAGGCCACCATCGTCGCCGAAGCACACGATCAGCCGCGTCTGGATGGAAATACGGTTGATATTGATCGCGAAATGATCAAGCTCACAAAGAACACTCTTCTTCACAACGCTTACATCGAACTACTGAATCGCAAGTTTAGTCTTCTCAAAATCGCAATTAGCAGAAACGGATAACCGTCCAGAGGAAGGTAAAAACAGATGGAATTAACACTCTTTACGGCAATGGAAACTAGCATGTCCGGTTTGAAAGCACAACGTTATCGGATGAACATCATCGCCGAAAACCTTGCCAATGTACACACCACACACACAGATACAGGCGATCCCTATCGTCGCAAGGAAGTTCTTTTTGCGACAAAGGATGCGATACCAATCTTTGAAGATATTCCCAATAAAGCGTTTGAAAAATATCTCCGTCTCACCAACGCCTTTAGCTATTCCAGAGGTGTATACGTCACCGGGGTCATCGAAGATGAAACACCATTCCGCGAAGTTTATGACCCAGGACACCCAGATGCCAACGAAAAGGGAATTGTTCGACTGCCAAATGTAAATCCACTGATCGAGATGGTTAATATGATGTCCACCGCCAGATCTTATGAATCCAACATTACCGCGATAAATTCTGCTAAGAGAATGGCACAAAAGGCTCTCGAAATTGGAAACTAAAATAAAAAATTGCAATTCGTCCCATAGCTTCATCATTAGGGAGACGTACTGAAAATGAACATACAACGTACCTTAAAATCCATCGCATCACAGCCAACACAATCCAAGAAAAGTTTGGATCAAAGTCCGAAGGAACAAAACGCAGACGAACCGTCCTTCACGGAAACCTTGAAGGAATCTATTGCTGATGTTAATCGCTTACAAAAGGAGGCGGATCAGGCAATTGAATCATTTGTGGTTGGCAAAACGAAAGATATTGCTCAGACAATGGTTGCCGTTGAAAAGGCAAATATCTCTTTTCAATTGATGACGCAAGTCCGCAACCGCATCCTTGAAGCGTATCAAGAAGTCATGCGTATGCAACAATGATGTTAAGTAAATTTCTCTATTAACGTATATATTTCAAACCACATGCCCTTCGGGTGGGAAGGCAGACCTTGCAGGAACTTATTCCCGAAAATTAGTTAAACGTTTGGGCATAGTTCAGAACCTCGTGATTCTTGCCGTCTCAAGCATCGGATAGAGCGTATTGCTCATGAGACAATCTGAATTAAGCAAAAATTGTGACCGAAGGAAATCCCGTTGGAGCCGTCATAACCCATGCTATCGCTGCATCCGGCGTACGATTATCCGTTGATTTTGAAGTTTAGGTCAGCGACATCGCTTTTGTCATTATAATCCCCAAAAAATTCTACCTTCCTATGACCGATCGATGTGACATTTCATCGCACTTTCTTGAGGAAAGCCTGCCTAACTAATTTTCAGTATTAAAGTCAATATTTTATGGAGTGAAAAACTTGTTTTGCAGAGATTGAGCAAACAAGTCACCCACTCCAAAATGTATAGTTTATTCATCAAAATTAGTTACTCAACGGCAGAGGTTTTTGGACAGTAGGTCGAGATTCTGATCTCGACTTACCTTCGGGTGGTGGGAAGCCTTTCAGGTGGGAGGAAGAACCTCATGCAAACCCAACACATTTTGGAAAATCGACCTACAACTGTCCACATATTTACGCCGCGCTGTACTAGAATGCCCACTTTTGATACGTTTCCAGTATGATGCGTAGTAGCGCTGTACAAAGACAAGATGACATTTTTCGAGCCACCTGCTCGATAGAAGCGCTCATATTGAAAAAATATAAAACCGGAGAAACAGAGATGGCTGATATTGTCAAAGCAAATGCATCCAAGGAGATCACTTTACAAAAATCAGCGGGACTCGAATCGGACGTGGCCGACATCATGGCCACACATCCACTCCATAAGGTGGACAATTCAGCGCTGATCGAAGAGTTAATCAAGTTGATAACTGTGGAGGGGAATCGCCTATTGGATGGAGAAAGTGTTCCCTCGGACTCGACGGTCGGAGTCGAATCGCGCAACGCTGATCGGATAGGAGAACTTCTCATCAAGGAAGGGTGGGTTCATCAAGATGATATCCAGAAAGCAGTGCAAGAGCAGAATATGGGCGATCCACGGCACATTGGGGAGATTCTCGTGGAGCAGGGCGCCATACGGCCACAGCAGGTCATCGAAGCACTAAACCGCCAGAAAGAAATCCGACTTTTGAAGGGATTGTACATAGAAGCTCAGGCGTCACTGCAAGAAAAAGAGATGCTGCTCAAGGAACTCCAACGAGCCAAAGAAAATGCTGAAGCCGCCAACCGTGCGAAGAGTGAATTCCTCGCCAATATGAGCCATGAGCTTAGAACGCCGATGAATGCGATTATCGGCTTTTCGGAACTCCTTGAAGATCAGGTATTTGGCAAACTGAACGATAAACAGAAAAGATATGTCGATCATATCCTTAAAGGTGGACGTCACCTGCTTCAACTGATTAACGATCTTCTCGACTTGTCGAAAATCGAAGCGGGACGTATGGAACTGCACTTGTCATCGTTTGATGTCACCGATGCGATATCCGATGCCGTGAACATCATCAAGCCGCTGGCTGACAAAAAGCGTATTGCACTCAACGTTTCTGTTGAATCAGACTTGCCTATTCTCATCGCCGACGAAACAAAGTTCAAGCAGATTCTCTACAACCTTCTCAGCAATGCCATTAAGTTCACTCCGGATGCGGGAAATGTGAAGATAACAGCGATCTCGATTTCAAAACCCGCTGCCATCGAGGTCTCTGTCTCTGATACGGGTATCGGTATAAACCCCGAAGATCAACGCCGCATCTTTAATGTATTTGAACAAGTGGACGCTTCGTATTCCCGTCATCAGCAGGGGACAGGTCTTGGACTGACATTGACCCGACAACTGGTCCAGATGCAGGGGGGCAGAATCTGGGTGGAAAGCGAAGGTGAGGGGAAGGGCAGCACTTTCACCTTTATCATACCATTGAGTAATAAAATTGAAACACGGCACACAGGAATGCAGCGGGGCCCGCTACGTGATAAAATAATAAATGCAAGGTGATATCAATCGAAAAACAAGATCGATTCGTATAAAACTGAGGAAAGCAAAAACATGACCGGAAAAAAAATCTTGATCATCGAGGACAATTTGGCAAACATGGAACTGATAACGGACTTACTGGAAATCGCCCGTTACGTCGTCCTTCAGGCAGAGACAGCCGAAGAGGGAATCGCGTTGGCAAAAGCGGAATCTCCCGACCTGATTCTTATGGACATTGCCCTGCCGGGGATGGATGGCCTGAGCGCAACGCGGATTCTGAAACAGGAGGCAAAAACTAAGAATACCTCCATCATTGCTCTGACCTCCTACGCAATGGAGCGTGACAAAGAGGAAGCGTTAGCAGCGGGTTGTGAGACGTACATGACGAAGCCGATTGACACGCGGGAATTCCCTTTGGCAATCGCACATTTCATTGAATCTGCCTCAGAAGCATAACTGATCGTATAAGGAGAAATCAGATGGAAAAAGAAGATATGCGTATTCTGCTCATCACCGATGAGAATCAGAACATAACTGAGGTAGTTGCTAGCCTGAAGTCAAAGGGATTTTCCCTGGAAGTGCCTGCCAATCCAGAAGCCGGTAGAGACGTCTTAAAAGGGTATAAACCTCACGCGCTCCTACTCAGCTTCCATACATTTGAATTAACAGAAGTTTATCATCTAAGTCTTCAACAAGATGAAGGGTTGTCCACGATTTTCCTCTGTACAATATCAGAAGTGGACAAAGCCTTCCGACTCTTGACAGCGGGAAAGATTAATGACTACTTTATCCTCAACCCCATATATGATCCAAACCGACTTTCGGTCTGTATCCAGCATATATTCAATAATCTAAAACTTCGTGAAGAATTGCGGGAGAGTCAAGAGAAAGAGAATTTCAATAAGAGTGCCCAATTACAAGCGGAGGCGGAGCAAGCTCAAATGAGACTGGTTCAAAGCATTGAGGAAAAGCTTGCTGAATTTGAAAAGAAAATGGCATCGTCTGAATTTAATGATGCGGTTGAAGTGAAAGATTTGAAGAAGTTAGCTCAACACTTTGATCATTTGAAAAACGAGGAATTTGAATCCGCCTTTGAAAGCTTTCAGGAGGAATCTCTTGATTCGTTTGACGGTTATTTTGGCGAGTTAAAAACGCTGTATCACAAAAGACTCCAGCGAGAACGAAGCCATATCCAAGAATCGCACAATAAAAAGTCTCCTTATTCTATTTTAGTCGTTGAAGACGATCCCCAAAGCATGGAATTGCTAGTGGAAATACTGGAAATAGAAGGATTTAAGGTCTACCAAGCTAGAAATGGGAAGATAGCCGCTATGCTGGTCTCAAAAAACCTACCAAACCTGATCTTAATGGATATTCAGATCCCCGGTATTGATGGTCTGAAATTAACCCAAAAATTGAAGAGACATCCCAAATTTAAGGACATTCCAATTGTGATGGTGACGGCACACACCTCACAGGCCATCCTCCAACAAAGCCTTAAGGTACGTGCTTCTGGTCTCATTGCCAAGCCGATTAGTCGTAAGGTCGTGTTGGATAAAATTCGAGAGTTTCTCAATTAAAAAAATACGACCATAATCCGGTTACGTCGTCATTTCCCTGTCACTCACCATTTGGGCAATGCTTACCAACGTGAGAGGGCAGTTTGTGTCGTTGCTAAATATACTCTCGGCGAGGGGTGAAGGTTAAGATCTCCAGCTATATTGCTTTGGCACTCTTCGGCTCGCCTTTCGGGAAAGCTTTAATGTATTGCTGGAGGGCAACTCGTAACCTAGGCGGAACCCGATCAAGATGACCCGGTGCAAGCATCGCTTCCCGATCCGCACAGTCTTCCCACCAGACAGGGACATCGATCCGCCAAAAACCTGCAAACAACGTTCGACGCCATACACCGTCGGGATTCAAACCACGATGCAAAAGGTTTCCGTGACGAAAGGCAATATCGCCTGGTTCTAATTCAATGGTAAGTTGGCCCGGCATGTCATCGTTTCGATCGTTCCTATATACGGCGACCTCTTCCTCAGTCGCCGAACGAGCATGGCTGCCAGGAATAACTTGAAGAAATCGATCTCCCGGTTCCAGAGGTGCGTGGAATGAACACTGTCGCAACAGGTCGCGTTTAAGTACCAGACCTCAACCGGATGGTCAACATGGCAGTAGTCACGATGCCAGGGTGTTCTGTAGTGGTGCCCGTTACCCGAGGCTAGCATGGTAAGCCAACTGCAACGAGTCGACGCATCAAAGATGGCTTCTATAGTTGGTATAATATCAGCATCAAACCATTCTCCCAAGGCTGGCTGATATTCGTCAGGAGTTAGCATGTTGTTGACACTGACTGGTATCCGGCGTTCCTCATCCACCCATTTGAGTGGTCTCTTAAACTCGCCAGCGCGTGCCTTTTCAAGAAATTGCTCAACGGCATCGACCAACGACTGCACACACTTTGCGTCGAAAGCTTGTCGAATAATAATTTTTTGCAGTGTTTTTCGGTGTTCATCGGTAATTGCATTCATGTGGCTATTCTCCTGTCGCCAAACGTAACACGTCAGACGCAATTCAACATCAGGCAATACGCTCAAAGCATCATGTAATAATCAATGCTCGGCAGTTCCCGATACAAGCCGGCATTCCAGCACATCTGGCGCGTCTGCTCATTCACTTCACCTAAATCCGCACTCAAACTGACGTAGCGCAGATTCCTTTCACGGAAGGTGTTAAAAGCATCCACGCAGATCGCACACCCGATGCCTTTTCCTCGAAACTCAGGCGTTACACCAAGTGTAAAGATTTTGCCGAGTTTTTGTTGATGCGTGGCACCGAGAAAAGCAAATCCTGCCGGACATCCATCTTCCATGACGATTCGCACTTTTCTAGGCGCATCGGCGGCTCGTTTGGTGGATTCATCGACCCTGTGATTAAGTGTTTCCTTGAAGGCGATTTCAAAGATTTCGTGGCCCACTGTGTTCATGATGGATTCGTACACAGAACCCCAAGCCTTTCGGCACATTTGTGAAATCAGATCTATGTCGTCTGGGTCCGCCCATCGGAAACTCAGCGAAGATCGGATGGGAATGCGTGCGACTTCATCAAGGTAATTGTAGTATTGAGAGCGTTTCACGCCCAAACGCATCCCGACATTTCGATATTCCGCCCGTGCCGGACCATGCGCCGGGTCCATGCCTGTATGCACCTTAAGACACTTGTAGCCCTTTATGTGAAAATTGTCCACCACCCAACGCATCTGTGCGGTGCCGATGCCGCGTCCCTGAAATCTCGGGTCAACCGCATTGCCGCCGAGTTCACCAAAGATACCTTCGACGGGTGCCTCCCATGTCGCGAACCCCATGATTTCATCATCAAGTTCGGTAACGATTCCGGCTGCGTTAATGAACCAACCTTCCTCCCAACCTTTCCAAATATCGTTCCATATTTCATCACCGACGATCATTCGGTAGCGGTCAAAAATCGGCGTCCAAGCTTGGACAGCGATTTCGTGTATTCGAGGTTTATCATCGTCCGTCGAATGACGAATCGTTCCGGAGATTGGTGTTTTCATGAAAGGTGCTCCTGAATGTCATAGTGTCGAACAGACATTTTCGGCAATTGTTAATCGGGTAACGTTGATATACATCCATCAAATCGATTATAATATCGTTTACATTTTATCTATCGATGGAGGTTAATCATGGAAACTGTAATTGTTTCTCCAAAGTATCAGATCGTAATTCCACGCGCAATCCGGAAATCATTAGGTATAGAACCCGGACAGAAAATTCAAGTACTGCAATCCCAGAATCGCATTGAACTTATTCCCTTGAAAGACATTAAGGAAATGCGCGGGTTCTTAAAAGGCATTGACACAACAGTCGAACGTGGTGGAGATCGATTATGAATTTAGTAGATTCATCTGGTTGGCTTGAGTATTTTGCTGATGCCCCTAACGCCGACTTTTTCGCACCCGCTATTGAGGATTTTGACAATTTGCTTGTGTCCTCAATCAACATCTATGAAGTGTTCAAACGCATCCTACAACAACGAAATGAATACGTAGCGCAACAGGCGGTTGTTTTAATGATGCAAGGAATCATTATAGATGTGAGTCCTTCTATTGCGATGCATGCAGCCAAACTGAGTGACGAATTAAAAATTCCACTTGCAGACAGCATGATATTGGCGACTGCCCGCGACAACGATGCTGTTGTATGGACACAAGACTCAGATTTTAAGGAACTTGAGGGAGTTAGGTATATTGAAAAGCAAAAAGACTGACAACCCATCCCATGTTATCATTCCTCTAACTACCATCCAAATGACGATCAATCGTCTCCGTCAGATGGCTCACGAGACGGGCGATTCCCTCTTCCCCTCTTTCGACAGAGGCAGTCCGGGCATCTTCACCCATCTGTCCAAACAGCGGATGGTTCGGATCGAAGCAGACACCAGCGTGCCGTTTTTCGAGTGGTGGCGCGTCACCTTTGGGCCAAGCCGAGGCATCCCGTCCCGGATGTAGGGCGTTCATATCAATTAACTCAGGAAACAGGCTGAGTCCGTAAGAGGTCTCCTCACGGGCGGCATGGTCGCCACGGAGCTTGATATCATCGCGACAGATCGACATTTCAGTGCCCCACAAAATAAGGATGTCAGGATGGTTCTCTTGAACTGGCGGGATATGCTTGGTTAATATGCCCTGCCACGGATAATGGCCTGCGAGTAGAACAATCGCTTGAAACCCAAACCGGATGAGTTGTTCGGTCGTATTGACTAGAATCGAGGCGGTGGCTTCCTCCGGTTGATAGTGCGTCCAGAGGAAATCACCGTGACCGCCATTCGCTCCCCACCACATTGTTGGGAGAATGATGCCCCCTGTGTTCTCGGCGATTCGGATACAGATTCGCTCTGCCTTGATTCCATCGTATCCAACGGGGAGATGCCATCCGTGATGCTCGATAAGACCAAGCGGCCAAAAGGCAATTGGTGTAGATTCGATAAATTCAGCCAGTTCGTCGGGACGCAGTTCGTGGTATCGTTTCCAAAATTGCATCGTTTATTCTCCTGTTTTGATTGACATGGGAAATGGACAAATGGGCAAATGGGCAAGAAGAAAGAAAAAACAGAGCCACAAGTTCGTATACGACTTGGGTATAGTAACTTTTGGCTTTAGCCTTGGGTCACAGAGCACCAAGTCTTCATTTGCATATTTACATATTTGCATATTCCTTTGACCTTTCATACAAAGTTCAGTCCAGCGGTAGACATCGCCATAAAGTTGTTAAAGCATTCCGACGACTTCTCCCGACCTCATTTCCGTGTCCCTTACTTCGCCTCAAGATATCCTTCGGCTTTCAGCAATTCTGCTGTGAGTATTGCACCGCCAGCCGCACCACGAACCGTGTTGTGGCTCAACGCCACGAACTTGTAATCGAAGATGTTGTCTTCGCGTAAGCGTCCGATTGTAATTCCCATGCCGTTTTCCGCATTGCGGTCTAGCTTCGTTTGTGGTCGATCTGTTTCCTCAAAGTAAGTTATAAACGCAACGGGTGCCGAGGGCAGTTTTAATTGTTGGGGCTTGCTTTTGAATCCCCTCCACGCTTCAATCATACGATCCAAAGTTGGCTTAATTTCAAAGGACACAGAAACGGCTGCGAGATGCCCATCTGTGACCGGTACGCGAATGCATTGTGCAGAAATTTCTGGCAGATTGGCGTTGACAATCTGATCGTCTTTGATACTTCCCCAAATCTTGAGCGGCTCTCTTTCGCTTTTCTCCTCCTCACCACCAATGAACGGAATGACATTATCAACCATTTCAGGCCAACTATCAAACGTCTTTCCGGCACCAGAGATTGCCTGATATGTGCAGATAACCACCTTGAGTGGATTAAATTCGGCAAGTGAGTGTAAGGCTGGTACATACGACTGAATCGAACAATTCGGCTTGGTCACTACAAATCCAGATTTCGTGCCGAGTCGTTTTCGTTGCGTGGAAATAATATCAAGATGCTCCGGGTTAATTTCCGGTATAATCATCGGCACATCAGGCGTCCAACGGTGTGCCCCCGCAGCAGATATGACAGGGGTTTCTCGTTTGGCATAGGCATCTTCGAGAGCGCGAGTTTTCTCTTTATCCGAACTGCCAGTCGCATTTTTTATATCCGTTGCGTCAAAAACGAAGTCAACTTCGTCCGCAACCGCATCGACCTCCATTACCTCTTTTACAGCAAGATCGGCGATATGAACTGGAAGGTCTTCTGCCATTGCCCATCGCCCTTCCACTGCTTCGCGATATGTTTGCCTGCCGACCGTTCACTGGCAGCAACTGTGACAATCTCAAACCACGGGTGGTCTACAAGCATCGTCACGAACCGTTGTCCGACCATGCCGGTTCCACCAAGAATGCCGACACGTAATCTTTCCATTGTTTTTTCCCTTCGTTATTATGATAAATTCACATGAAACCACGATCTAATCTTGACCATAATTGCTATAAAAATTATAATCAAAATCGTGCGAGGCGTCAAAAAAAAAGCGCCCCAGTTGACTAGGACGCTTAAACTACGTTTGGATTACCCTCTGCCACCAAATCCTCCCGGCCCTTTCCGTTTACGCGGAGGTAGGATAACTCGATCGCCCTCCATCACGCCACTCTTAATGATGATTTCAGTAGCGTTCTGCATTCCTGTTTCAATAGGGATCTTTCGACCTTTCGGTCTGTTTTTGCCATCCGCAGATGTGCTTCCCTCATCCAGCGTCACGAACTTTTCCTTGGACATTTTAATCGTTGCCGTAACGCCAGCCAGTTTCTGTTTGCCATTGACAAGTAGTTCAATGGTACGCTGGCCAGGGCGTAGCCCGCGTTGTGAGCTATCTACACTAATCGTTACTTCGCTACTCCCAACGCTTACGACCTTTCCTTTGAAGGTTTTACCGGCTATATTTTTTATTTCGATCTGTTGATTTTCTTTGAAATCTGACGCAGCATTGCCAGCCTGTGCGGTGACGATTATCGATGTTTTATCTTCGACGGCATCAATCGGTAGTAGCAGAACATCCTTTTCCTCGTAAGTAATAATATCCACATCGGTGCTCATGCCGGGGCGCAATTCAGATGGTGAACCGGCGACCTCGATCATCACCTCAAAGGTAATAATGTTGTCACGTTCTTCACCGCTCGGTGCAATTTCGGCGACACGTCCCTTATATCTTTTCTTCTCATAGGCATCAACCTTGATTTCAGCGGATTGATCCAGACGTAGCCTTTCCATATCGACTTCATTGATGTAAGTCTTCACAACCATTTTCGATAAATCTGCAATCGTCATCAGCGGTGGACTTTGCGAGAAAGCGGATCGACCTGACGTGACAATTTCGCCCTCCTCCACATCTAGTCGCGTAACCGTGCCAGCCATCGGTGCCTTAATCGATGTCCAACCTAAACGTTCTTCTTGGTTTATCAAAGTGCTTTCATTTCGGAGAACACTCGCCGCCGCACTCACCGTCCCTTCCGCAACGACACGCTTTTCATTTTCAATCGTTTCGATAATCTCTTTAAGCCGGGTTTGGGCAATTTGTAGTTGAAGCTGTGACTGTTCCTCTTGAGACTGCCTGACTTCAATCTGTTTTTCCAGATTGATTTTCTGATAGGCCAAGGTGGCTTCACGGCTGGCAATCGCACGCTCCCGCGTTTTTATCGTTTGCGTTTGAGATTCGACGGTCTTCTCTTGGGATTCCACGCGCTGAATAGAAGTTTTGTGTTGTGATGACGCATTGGCACGGCTTGATTCAGCATCCTCTAAGGACTTCTTGGCGACCAGTTTTTTCTCAAACAGATCTTGATTTCGCTGGAGTTCGGATTCTGCGTTATCGAGGGTAACCTTAGCGGAGTCACGTGAGTTTTTGAGTTCAGAGAGAGATAAGTCTGCCCTGTTGAGTTCGATTTTGGCTTGCTCAAGGGCAATTTGATCTTGCGCCAAAGCGTTCTGCGTGGTTTGGATGTCAGTTTCCACCTGTGTAATTCGCGTTTTTGACTCCGCGATTGTTGTCTTCAAACTCGATTCGGAAATCTTTACGTTGTCTTTTGCCTGCCGCAACCCGCTATCGAGAGATTTCTGTGTCAAATCAACATTGAGTTCAGCCTGCTTAAACTGAGCCTTTGCGGCATCGACATTTGCTTGCGCCTGTTTTTTTTCCTGCTCAATCTGTTCGGGGTCGAGATCTATTAAGACGTCGCCCTTCTCAACATAATCACCCTCTTTGACATAGAGTTTAATAATTTCGCCTTCGACATTTGACTTGACTTCAACATCAAGAAGGGGTTCAAGGTTTCCCGTCGCGCTAATTCGCATTTGGAAATCCCCACGCCTGACCACTTCGACTTTTTTCTCCGCGGTGATGTCGTCTGATTTTTTTCCTCCACAACTGACGAATCCAACGGCAGCAGCAATTGCTAAAGCCACAATCACGACAAGACTGATGATGATTTTTTTCACGGTCCAACAACTCCTTAATTTTTATTCGAATTGATAATTGCTACTCAGATCTGATGGCTTCTACGGGAGTTAGCTTTGCGGCTTTGTTTGCAGGGTACAGCCCAAAGAACACGCCGACAAACACAGATACACCGATGGCAATGATTATTGTCCAAACGGAGATAATCGAGGGCCAATTACTCCCCTCCCACACAAACTTTTCGATAAGTGCAGCGGCACCTCTCCCCATAAACACACCGAGAATCGCGCCTAGAATTCCACCCATCAAGGTAAGCACAACCGCCTCAATGAGAAACTGCATTAAAATATCGTGTCTCTTTGCACCTATCGCTTTACGCAACCCGATCTCCTTTGTGCGTTCGGTAACAGATACGAGCATAATATTCATCACGCCGATTCCTGCAACAAAGAGTGCAATTCCTGCAATGCCTCCCATTACGAGTTTCATAGTTTTCCCGATCTTCTCGGCGGTGGCAAGTTCTTCTACTGCTGTCCAGTATTGATACTCCTCTCCCGAATTTTTGTGGATACGTCCCAATATCCTTTTTGATTCTGCTTTCGCAAGCTCAATTTGGTCTATACTTGTCGCTTCCACGCGAATTCTCTCTACATCCTTTCGCCCTTTAAAGCGCTGCTGCAAGGTAGTTATCGGAATGATGAATCGGTCATCCCATCCTTCCGTGTCCATCGCATCGCCTTTTTCTTCCATCACACCAATCACCGTTAGACGGACATCGTAACGGGGCCCCCAGGAGGTTGCCCTTGTTGCCTTGATTTCTATGCCGCTTGGATCTTCCTTATTTTTAAAGAGATCGGGAAAAACCTCCTCGTAAATTTTCGAACCGATAACAGCGACCATATCAGCCCCTTCGACCTCTTCTTCGGTGAAGAAACGTCCTATCTGTGGATACCAATTATGCGACCGATCGTAACCCGCCGTCGATGCAACGATTCGTGACTGTTTACTCCTGCCTTCGTAATTTACGCTCCAGCCGCCCATGTCGTCTTCAGCGATAACGTGGGCAACGCCCTTTGCTTGCTCAAGGATGGCAAAGGCATCCGCGGTCTCAAGGTGTTCCGCACGGTTACGTTTCCATCGTTTACTCCTTATTGTACGTCCTGCTGCCCGAGTCAAGGTTCCCGACTGTTTGTCCCAGTCGTCTCGGTAGATCTCGATTATGGTAACTCCACCCGTGCGTTGGATTTCCCTGAGAACTAGCGCGCGGGAGCCATCACCGATCGACACCATGCAGACCACCGATCCCACGCCGATGACGATACCCAAAACCGTCAAAAATGAACGTAGCGGGTGTCGACGTAAACTCGCTAGCCCAATCACGATATATTCTATGAAGTTCATAATATCCTAAGCCTCCTGTTTTATGACTCATACACATCAGTTGTCCAGCAATTAATCTCATCGACGAAGCGCCCAGCTCCATACTTGTCAGGATTCAAGATACAGGAGGGCACTTCGTCGATTTGAAATACGTAGCTCCCTGTTACACGCTTATAACCCGGCATGCACTTAAAAAATCACGATTATTCTGTTCGCAACGCTTCAATGGGGGAAAGTTGCGCTGCTTTAATGGCAGGATAAACGCCAAAGACAATACCAATGACTGCCGAAAAGGTGAATGAACCGATCATCCACGCTGTGGAAATGACGGCGGGCCATTCAGGAACGATCTTAACGATTTTCACTGCAATATCTGCCATGCCCTGTCCGGCAAGTATTCCCAGCCCGATGCCGAGTAATCCACCGACACTGCACATCATGACCGCCTCGATTAAAAATTGGAAGAGAATATCGCGACGTTTGGCGCCGAGTGCTTTTCGCAGCCCAATCTCTCTTGTGCGCTCGGTGACGGAAACCAACATCATATTCATAATGCCGATGCCACCAACAAGCAGAGAAAATGCAGCAATAGGACCGAGTGTCCATTTGATTATCTTTTCAATTTTTGCGAATTGCTCCATACTCTCCGCCATTTTCCGGATCGTGAAGAAATTGTCTTGGTTGCGATGTCGCTTTCTCATGACCGCTTTGATCTCTTCCTCGGCTTTGTCAACCAGACTTATATCTTTGGCAACAACGGTAAGCATCACGATTCGGTCATTTCCTGTAAATCTTTCCTGTACAGTGGTCAGCGGTAAGTACACCCTATCGTCCAAATTCCACCCAAAACGAAGGCTTCTTCCGCGTTCTTCCATAGTACCTATAACGGTAAACCGTTCTGAACTTCTTTCTCGCTTTCCCCGTCCGCCATCGCCATAGTGCCCACGACGACCCGCGCCCCGAGCAATTTTAATCTCCTTGCCAAGCGGATCCTTGCCCTCAAATAGTGCCATCACCACTTCCGATCCAAGGACACAGACTTTTGCTTCGTTATTGATATCGTCCTCTGAGAAAAATCGTCCCTGTTGCACGTTCCATTTCATCCCTGTTGCAAAGGCGGCATCAACGCCGTTAGTTCCTGTGCGTGTTTCTACGCCACCTTCTGCTTGAACCAGCACACCACGCCACTGTGGTATGCGCGGGATGACCGTTTTAACTGAGGGACATTCCGCTTCAATCGCCAGTACATCCTCATACTCAAAATATTCACTGCTGCGGTTCCGTACCCAACGGTCACCCTTACGAATGTGGCCACTACGGTACATTGTCAGCTGACTTGGACCACCGAGCTTGTCGGCATCTGCAAGGATAATTGACTTCGCACCGTCACCGATAGCAACCATCGCAAGGACAGCAGCCACGCCAATAATGATGCCGAGCATGGTCAGTAGAGAACGCATCTTATTGACCCACATTCCCCTTAACCCAACTGAAAACCCTTCGCCAATTTTCAATTTTATATCCTCCTAGCTTTAATGTGTGTCTAATAAAGTCCCCATATTTGACGGCTTGTTTCAGAATTGGTTTACTCTACATAATTGGAGATTTCCAACCTTTCAAAGGTCTATATCCTGTGGTATACTAATAGGGCTTGTGCCGATTGATTTTTGACTCTAATTGTCTTGGAAGCACAAACTGCTCTAACAGACGGCGGAACCGCGAGGTATAAATTAGGTGATACAGTTCCATCCGATCCGGTACAAGTTTTTCAGCTTCGGCTTGCGTCCTCTGAATGAGCTCGATTGCTTCCTGCAACGTTAGATGACTCCATTGCAACTGTTCGCTTGTATAATCAACTAACTGCCTGAGTTGAGCGAGAATTCTATCTTCCATCTTATGTCCTTAAAATCAATCACATTTTAAGATGAGAAAAGTGTACCACATACACAGAACTTAATGGAAACTTCCTACATTAATTTTGAAATCTCACCAGTCGGAAATGTCCCGATTTTTTTCAGACGGTGGGGCAACGGTCCGAAAGTGTTGCTGGTCCACGGTTGGCTAGATACCAGTCTGAGATGGCGACGACTCGGTGAATACTTGTCATCGCATTATGAGATATGGGCCCTCGATCTGCCCGCTTTTGGTCAAACTTCAGCGATTCCGCTGCGTTATACAACACTCGAAATCTATGCAGAAATTCTCGAAAAATTTATTGCTCACGTTGCTAAAGAAAATGGTTTGCACAGTTTAGTGGGACATTCGATGGGTGGGTTATTGTCGCTATTGACACTCAAGAATTCGCGCTGTTTTACAAAACGCCTCATCGTGTGCGGTGCCTCGGTAACAGGAATTGGCTATCTGAAGTCTCTGACAGATCACACAAATACTGTCACCAACTGCTTGATGGCATTTCAGAAGCTACCGACAATGTTGAGGAGGTCTATCATCAAGTTCGGCAGTTTCCTTTCCTTCAGATCGCCGCGTGCTGCGAAGAACGAATCTCGAGATCTAGGCGATGTCGATGCACCAGCAGCCGCTAGCCTTTTGAAACAGGTGTGTGCCTGCAACCTCCTTTATCAACTCCAGCTTCCGGCTAGTCCGATTCCCTCGGTGAATGTACTGGTCATGCGCGGGCGCTACGATCCGTTTACTTCTCATGTAGCATATGTACAACTCGCGGAAATTCTCGGCGGAACATTCTACGAATTTCGAGACGCTGGGCATTCACCAATGGTTGAGCAACCAGATCGCTCTTATCGCGTTATACGGCAGTTTTTGGAGAAAACGGAGTCATGTTTTCCAAACTCTTAGTACACGAGTTTTTCAGTTAGCACGTAGAGCAGCCAGCCAGCCCGTTGCCAAGCGCGCTGGTAAGAGAACAAGCTGGATGAGCGCCTGCTCTACTTTTGACCCGTAAGTGAAAAACTCGTATTAGTAGATAATAAAAAAGAAACAGGGAGTTCTTTATATGAATAGACCGATTTCAAATGCCCGTCCCGCCCCTGACCAAATACTTGTTGACATCGCCGAATACGTGAATTCTGGCGTTATCGACAGTGACTCCGCCTACGATACCGCCCGGCATTGTCTGATAGATTCTCTCGGTTGTGCCGTCCTTGCGCTGCGTTATCCTGAATGCGCTAAACATCTGGGCCCGATTGTTCCGGGCACACACGTTCCGCATGGTGCCCGAATTCCGGGAACACAGTTTGCGTTAGATCCGGTGCAGGGGGCCTTCAACATCGGCTGTTTGATTCGCTGGTTGGACTATAACGATACATGGCTCGCAGCAGAATGGGGACATCCATCAGACAATTTGGGAGGCATATTAGCCACCGCAGATTATCTTAGCCGCCGAAATCTTGCGGAAGGTCGTCCACCGCTTGTAATGCGTGATGTTCTCAGCACAATGATCAAAGCCTACGAGATCCAAGGGGTTCTCGCGTTAGAAAACAGCTTGAACCGAGTGGGTTTAGACCATGTGTTATTTGTGAAAATTGCCTCAACGGCTGTCATCACCGGGATGCTGGGCGGGCAAGTGGAAGAAATCATCGATGCGGTTTCCAATGCTTTCGTTGATGGTGGGAATTTGCGGGTCTACCGACAAGCGCCGAATACCGGATCGCGGAAATCGTGGGCGGCGGGAGATGCAACCAGTCGTGCGGTGTGGCTGGCACTGATGGCTATGAGGGGAGAAATGGGCTATCCCTCTGCGTCGACTGCTAAAACATGGGGATTTCACGATGTTCTGTTCAAAGGAAAGTCATTTGTCCGCCAGCGTCCTTATGGCTCTTACGTCATCGAGAATATTCTGTTCAAGATTTCATTTCCTGCAGAATTCCATGCCCAAACCGCTGTAGAATGTGCTTTCAAGCTTCATGACCAAGTTAAGAATCGTCTTGATGAGATTAATGAGATTACGATTACAACGCATGAATCCGCAATTCGTATCATTGATAAAACGGGCCCGCTTCACAACGCCGCCGATCGCGATCACTGTTTGCAATACATAGTCGCAATCGGGCTAATCTATGGCACCTTAACCGCTGACCACTACGAAGATGAAGTTGCGGCTGACCCACGCATTGATGCCTTGCGCGAAAAAATGACCATTGTAGAAGAACCGCAATACAGCAAAGACTACCTCGACCCTGACAAACTCTCGATTGCCAACGCCATCCAAGTCCATTTTAAAAAAGATGGTTCGACCACGGAAAAGGTCACCATCGAATATCCGCTGGGTCACCGCCGTCGTCGATCTGAAGCGATTCCACTGTTAGAGGAGAAATTCACTACTAACCTCGCAACCCGCTTTCCAGCAAAACAAGCAAAGGCAATTATTAGGCTTTGTCTTGATCAGAAGCACCTTGAAGCCACGCGAGTCAATGAGTTTATGCAGATGTTTGTAATCTAAGAATCGAAGTTCGATGATTCTCAGCTTGAGTTTGCCATTTACACAAAGAAATAGCCTCTATAATAAGGAAGGAAATTTGATGAACAGGCCCAAAATTCTATATCTCCCTACATCGGGACATACCGAAAACGTGTTTAAGCCTGAAGTTTTTGAAAGGTTTCGGAATCGATTTGATGTGACGCTAAACGAAACGGGAACAAACTACACAAGCGATCGGGTCGCAGAAATGATCGCCGGATTCGATGGCATCGTGACCGGATGGGGAACACCGTTAATCACTGAACAGGTCATGCAAAATGCCGATGCGCTGCGAATCATCGCGCATTCGGCAGGCTCGGTCAAGGGGCTGATTGGATGGGTTGCCCAAAAATATATCGTGCCTCGCGGAATCTGTGTCTTCAGTGCCAATCAAGCGATCGCGTTTAATGTCGCCGAATCGACCATCGGCATGATGATTATGACCTCGCGCCGATGGGTTGATTTTATCGCTCACATTCGCTCGGGGAGGTGGAATCGGAACGAATTGCACTGGAAGGGGCAATGCCTACAGGGAAGCGTTGTTGGTATTATCTCAGCAAGTACCGTTGGACGCGAAGTGATTAAACTCCTAAAGCCTTTCAACGTTACCCCGCTGATTTACGATCCGTATCTATCCGATTGGGAGGCGGGAAGTCTCGGCATCAAGAAGGTTGGGTTGAACGACCTATTTGCTAAATCCGATATTGTGACCGTTCATGCGCCGAGCATACCTGAGACAAATAACCTGATCGGTGCCGAACAACTGCAATTACTGCGGGATGGCACAACGCTGGTCAACACGTCGCGGGGAAGTGTCATCGATCACGATGCATTACTGGCGGAAGCACGCACAGGACGGATACTCGTTATGCTTGATGTCACAACGCCAGAGCCGTTACCGGTCGATAGCGAATTTCGGCGACTGCCGAATGTCTTTGTTACGCCTCACGTTTCAGGCACCGGTAATTACGGTTACTCCAAAATCGGTGAGATGACGCTTGCGGCCTTGGAGGACTTCTTCGCGGATAAACCTGTTGTCGGTGCTGTTAATTTCGGGCGTTTTGATCGGCTCGCATAATTCAAACTAAATCGGCTGACGTAAGTAATTTTGAAAAATAAACTTATGTTTGTAGTGGCGACTTCAGTCGCTTTCTCGCAATCAAACGAGTAACTAAAGTCGCCACTACGAATGTGAACTTGCTTAACTTTAAGGTTCTGCGCCCTCGACCTCCAAGAATTCCAAGAACTTTAAGTTGACCTCATGCGTTTTATATGTTATAAGTTATGAACGTAAGTTTCCGACTGCGTTAAACTTTTGGGTTGAAAATTCGTTTTATCTTTGTAAGGATATATTTCTAAAGGAGGAACAAAGAATGAAATCGAGAATTAGTTTTCTCTTGATAGCTCTCTTGGCTTTGGGAGTTATGAGCCTTAGCGTCATGGGATGTGGAAGTGATGATGAAGAAGAAAAAGATGTCGGAGCAACACCCACAACGTCTACAAAACCGGCAGACGATGGTGGAGGTCAGATTGCTGTATCTAAAATCGATCCTATCGAAAAAGAGGAGATTTTAGCTGTGTGGGCGAATTTCATGCAATTCTACAACGATAAAAAGCTGACTGACATCAAAAAGCTCTGGAACGGTAAAGGGTCAGACTACATCTTCATAAACATCTCCGATAAGGAGCGGATAGAGGCAACCGGAGCGGCGGGTGTCCAGACTCAGCTGAAACAGCTTCGAACAGGGCATCTGGTCACGATAAATGACAAGTGGACGGGTGGAAACATGACCACCTTTTGGATACGCTCAAAAGGTGGACAGCTACAGGCAAGCGCTCACGGTCCCAACGCCTTCCGCGTAGGTGAAACGTGGGCGTATTTTGTAAAGGACAGAGGAACGTGGAAAATTAGCCAGGTGGAATCTATCGAAACTAGAAATCTCGCTAGCCACGTTAAAATAGAGATTCACGAGAACCAGGGTCGTGGATTCTTCGATAATGACAAGTACTTGATTCCATAATACGTCAGCTTACTAAAAGCCTGAGTTAAGCATTTCTGATACGAGGGAGGCAAATGCCTCCCTTTTTTATTTCTGCACCAAATGGTGCAAAAATAAAAGTTTAGCCTTGACCGTTTTGGGCATAGAAATGCCGATTGGTATCGAAGAATTCGTCTGGTTAGCGTCTTCACCGATGATTGCGCTGATGGCATACAAATTGCTCAATCCCCGCAACATAGTGGATTCTTGTAATGTATTGGAGATTGCAAGGGTCCTGAATTGATGTCTAAGAACTCACAACATTTACAGATAAAATTTGGAGGCAAAATAATGAGTGCGAAGAGAACTTCAGGTGCTTTTATGACATCGTTAATTATTCACGGTGTCATTATCATAATTGCCGGTTTGATTTTAGTTTCCCAAACCCAACAGTTCAAAGATCTTGTTGGCGCGGATGTGCTAAAAGCCAAAGATCCGCCCAAACCCAAAGTCAGAAAACCGGTCGTCAAACCCATTATCAGACCCACCGTTCCGACCGAAAGTACCATCATTGTCGAACCGGTTCAGGTTCAACCCCGCGTCACGACCGCCTTCGTTAGGATTTCAAATGTCCAACCCCAGACCGTTTTGGAATTCTCAAACAAGGTCGTGAGAATTGACGCCCCTCTGAATCCCAACGTCCCGAAAGTGGTCAATCCTAACGCCCCGGTGCCACAGGTCGTCACTCATGCAGACCTGCCGGTTTCAGATGCCCCAGGCGCATTGGCATTCTCTGCTCCCGTGGCTTCTGCCCCAAGTGCAGGACCTGCCAACATTGGTCGTGGGATTGGTGGTGTGGTTCAAGTGAAAGTCGCTTTCGAGCGTCCCCCCGGACTCACCATGGTTGAGCACGTTGGTGCTGCTGCCGATGCGTTGGGTGATGTGGTTGAAAACATCACGCTCGGTAATGTTGAAGTGCCCCCGCTGGCCAGAGGAGAACCCGGTGGTCGTGTGATTGGAAAAGGTCGCGACATTCGCGGCGTGTTCCGCTTCACAAGAATTCGTCACAGTCTGAGTGACTGGTGGGCAGATGCGTCCTCCCTGAATGCATTGACCAAATGGCTCAACGAGCGGACGAAAATTAAGACCGACATGAACGTTGAAGGTGGCGCGTTGAAGTTTACCGATGCCAACCTGCATAAGAGCCCAATGGTATTCATGACGGGACACGATCCTGCCTTGGTTCGTTCCAGAAACCTGCTGGGAAGCAACTATTCCGGTGGTAAATTGGATAACCGTTTCTCCGAAACCGAAGCCGCTGCCCTTCGCCGTTATTTGGTGGAAAAAGGTGGATTGATGGTCTTTGACGACTGCGGTGTGAACGCACCTGCCCAAGCGATGATTCGCTTATTCCTCGCTCAGATGCGTTATGTCATGCCGGAATTCCAGGTTGAAAGAATTCGAAACGATCACGAAATTTACAATAACTTCTATGAGATGGGTGGTCCTCCGGTTGGATTTGACATCTTCTGGTGGGGTACACGTCCACCGAGACGGAATTATCTTGAAGGAATTTCCGTCGGTGAAAAGTTGTCTGTGATTGTGGTACGTCGTGACTACATGTGTGCGATGGAATCGGTGAGTTTGCCAACTCGTAGTGTGCACTACTCGCCGGGTGTGTATCGTTTCATGACCAACGTTGTGGTTTACTCGTTGACGACGGGTGACATTTCCGACTACTCGGGTTATATCCCCGAAGATATGTTGGCACAGAAATTGCTACCCACCAGCGCACCGGAAGCATCAAAGATTGGTGCTGTTGAGTAATAAAGGCATATTGTTCAGGAACTTTGGAGTCATCTAATCAACAAAAAAGCAGCCATTGACGTGGCTGCTTTTTTGTTGCGTTTAAATTTGGTTACGGCTAAAGCGATTTGATATGTCCATCCATCCACTGAACCCGATTCCTCAACCAGGTTTTCAATCTGTCAACCTCTCCCTCATAGGTGCGAGGATAAGGATATTGATTGGGCCATACATACTGTCCAAGGATGCGCCATCGCTGAAAATTTCGCGGGTGTGCTTCCGCGAGGTATTCAACCGTTTGATCAATCATCTTCACAATATTTGAAAGTGCAAGTTCATTTTTTATCAACTCGTTCCACCGCTTGGTGAGTTGCTGTTTGAAGTTTCTATCTTTAAGGAGCCGATGCCACCAAAAAGGAACTGGTCTCGTATGAAGCAACCAACCATTAGGTTTCCAACCATCAGAATAATTTGCATTCCCCATCGATAAGTTAAAATCCCAAACGGGCCCCATCCTCAACTTCCCACCCCTGTCTCTGTGCATGTATGTGCTGATATGAAACGCATCAATGTTTCTGAAAAGCTCGTTGATGATGAAATAGTCGATAAAAGAGCTTGTATCAATATATTTCGCATAGCCGCGCTTAGGGTCTTTGATTAACGCAGTTTCAAAGGCATTCATATAGTTCTTAATCCATGCTTTTTGGGCATCATTAATCTGGTTGCCCTTCGGATAAACATGAATGAGTTGCGTGCCAAAATCGGTAAAAAAATAGCTGTCATACGGATCGATCTTGTCGATCTTAAGGATATACCCGCCTGTAATTTCAAGGGGTTCATGGTGAGTTGGCTCCAAAGATTGAATATCAATCCTGTCTTTTCCTCGCTTGATCTTTTCCATGAGCAGATAGACACCGGCGTAGTGCCGCTGCGTGATTTTTGCCTCCCCTGTATGATTCATAAACAATTCAACAAACTTCGCTCTCGGAGCATACCTGCCGATTTGATTGCTGAAATGATAAGCCAAGAAATTTCGAATCAGCGTTTTGTCCGAATATGGGGCATGTAGTATCCAGTCCGATTCCGCTGGCAAATTTAATAACGGGGCATCCACAGCTTCGCCGTTGTCTCCCACAATCTCAAATCCGTACTGTTTTTTAGGAAACATTTGCGAAGTTTTCCCTCTGACTTCTATGCCGATTTTACCTTCAAAGTGGACGTGGGAACTTTTCACAGAATTTCTTCCTCCAGACTCGTCGTAAATGATTGTCAACTTTGCATGGATTTTTGGCTCGTCAGGAATCCATTTGCCAGATGTGTCAACAATCACGATTGGCAGGTTTGAGGTCAACGACCATTTTCGGAGAACGGACGGCGTCGATTCTCGGCGAGGGGTAGGCGCGGGGTTTGAGTTCCTGCCAGTTCTGCGGGTGTCGCGGTTGCCCTCGGTTCTGCAACACAGCAGCACAACACTCAAAAGCAGAAGTACAGTTGCTTTATTGCATAACATCATCGTAAACCCCTCTCTGGTTTCGAGCAGTATTTTATAAAAAGTTAAAAAGTGTAGCGGACAAACTCCGTACTCGAAGTTACCTTAACGGAGCAACAATTTACGCCACGATACACTTTTTATTGTCTCGACGTTTTGCTAAGCACCTTCGCCATTGCCCGAAGATGTTCAGGACCAGAGCCACAACAGCATCCAATGTAGTTGACACCGATCGCCGCTGCTTCGCGGGCATAGTCCGCCATATGGGTTGGAGCGAGTACCCGTTTCGGCCAGTCGCGAACACCATGAAGATGTGTGTAGTCAGGCCAGCAACGGAAGCCAATCGGTTGCATGGCCATAGGCCCCTCCACTGCCTCCCGCATCCAGCGCATTAGCGGCAACATTCGGGAAGGCTCCCGCATGCAGTTAATTCCGACGACGTCTGCCCCCGCCGCTTTGAGTTTTCGAGCACACTCGCCCAGTGATACATTGTCATCGGTGGTTTCTTTTTCCTTAAACGACGCTGTGAACATGACAGGAAGTTCGGTAGCCTTTGCGGCTTCCAATGCTACCAACATATCATCCATCCACATGAAGGTCTCGACAATCAAGAAATCTACGCCGAAGTCAGCAAGAAGGTTGCATTCTTCTTGATACAACCCGCGTGCGTCGTCAAGGGTCAATCCCGCCTGCGCTAATCCCTTTGAACCGACTGCCGATCCGACGGAGCCCGCAACTAAAGCTTGGTTGCCAGCCACCTCTTGAGCCAAAGCAACAGCACGTTGATGGATTTCCACATAATGCTCCGCCATACCAATCTGCTCCAGCCGATTGCGTGTCCCCTGAAACGTCTGCGCTTGAATCACCTCTGCACCCGCATCGAAGAATTCTTGGTGAAGTTGTCGAATTGCGTCTGCGTGCGTGAAGATAGCATAGGGCGTGTAACCTTCCATCGGCACGCCGCGCTGCTTGAGAATGTAAACATAACCCCCATCACCTAACACGGGACCTTCTGCAAGTTGCTCCAAAATCGGTTTGGGCATGAATTTCACTCCTTATCTTCGATTAATTAAGGTAACCGTTCAGGTGGAAGGGTGAACTCGTCTCCGGGCTCGACTCCCCCGCCGAACTCTGCTCCTGAACGGTAAACATAAATTTTAGCACATCACTCATTGAATACCGTTGCGTAGAAATTCTCTGCACTTGCAACGAGATCGAAACCGTAAACGGTTCGATTGGCCTTCAGGACTGCGCTGACCCACTCATCAGGGAGTGCTGACAACCCACGCATCGCGCCGACAAGTGCCCCTGTCACATACCCGACGCAATCAATATCCCGCAATTTGAGAAGCTTGCCATCCGGCGTTAAGATGCGATGATTGCATGCCATGAGGATGGAACGCATCGGATGGCCGTTTGTACGATAGATGATGGTCATCGGTACGCAGAGAACGTCAACTGGATCAAAGACGTGAAGGTGTTCGCATTCTCGTGCCAATACATTCATTAACATCCGATCGCTTTCTACGCCATCCGCCAATTCAAAGAGGTGTTCTAATCGTTTAGTCATCTGACGTCCTGTGAAGCCATTGAGAATGGCTGCGTAAGGATTGATGTCTGGAGCACGTTGGACAATCTCTCGCGGGGAAAGTTGACCCTCCACGCTCATCGCAATCATCGTTGCTAGCATTGCTGTTGCATCTTTCGCATAGCCAAGGTCACAGAATGCAAGCTCAAATGTTTTTTCGTAGGCCTGTTGAGGTTCGCCTGCCCACAGCAAGCCTGCCGAAGATAGAACCAGTAGGCCAACAATCGCGGGAAAGCCTCCCCAAAAACAGTCACTATCCAAAACGTGAACAGGGATATCAGAGTGTTCGTCTGACGGAATGCCAAGGTATCCTGAGCAGCGAGAGTACCAGGGTCGTAATTGCTCTCGTGCTAGAGTGATATATTTGGGGTAGTACCGTTCAACATGCCGGTACCGTTCGATGTATTCCTCTGCGAGGATGTGAGCGTTTATTTTTCCGCGATGTTTAATCACACTTTCCAAAAAGATCTGGTTGTAACGAGTATCATCCGTACCTGTTCCTTTTGGTGCGTTATCTACCCATACGCCATGTGGACTTGCAGACCTACGGTATGGTCGCATGTCGTCGATCCAATCAGCACCGTTAAGCTCCGTTCTCACGCGCTCGGCGGTTGCCATTTCAAGGGGTCCCCCGATGCTATCGCCGATACTCGCTCCAACTACACAACCTAGCACTTTATCTAATTGTGAATCAACTTTCATTCATTGGTTGTCCGGGTTTGATTAAGTAAGGCTCGGAGTTGAATTAACTCAGCTTCGGCTTGCCGCCGGGCTAAAGCTTCCTGTTGTACTCTTTCTTCAGCTTGTTGTGCCCTTGTTTCAGCTTGTCGTCGGGCTTTCGCCTCCTGTTGTGCCTTCGCTTCAGCTTGTTGTGCTTTCACCTCCGCTTGCTCCACCGGTTTCAACACCCAGTTTTTCGTCAAGGGATCGTATAACCTCAACACACCAGTTTCCTCTCCAAGTTCTAAGCCTAAAGTCTGTGAAGGTAATCGATTTCCAACGGTTTGAATTGGAGAATAGATGCCATCAACAAGACGATAGCCTTGAAGAGAGGGCTGCAAATATTGCCCATCGGGGTCATACAGGTAATACTCTTTGACACCAAGTATTCGCGCGTACAAATCTTTTTTCTCTTTCAAATCCTTCCGGTAAGTCTTTTTGCTGGAGAGCTCGATGACAAAGTCAGGCCCTTTTCTTTCTTCCCATAGCAAGTATGTTCGACGCGGTTTTTTTTCGACTCCGAAGACCATAAATACATCAGGAGCAACAGACTTTCTAGGATTTCCTTCCTCATAGTATAAAAGCAGGTTTCCTGATACATAAACATCAGGGCGATCTTTAAAGTGATTTCTGAGTATATCGATTAAATCAACCATCAGGTCGCGGTGAGTGTCGGTTTCAGCCATAGGTTCTCCATCCGATTCAGGATAAATCACCGCCTGCTCAGTGGGCAGGAAACGGATTTTGGGTGAAGTTTTTTGTGCCATCGGTCAATATCTCCTCCCTTGATGCGTGAAATGTAAATTTAGAGATTTCAATTTTTGTATCTTTGATTATTTTACTTTCGCTTCAACCTCTCTCCATACCATATCAACTGGGAGTTTTTTCATGCACTCCCAACCGATCTTGCACTTATGGGCACTACAGGGCCAACACGGCATATCGCGCCGCACAACCGTTGCTTTGTCACTAAGCGGCTTCCAGACGACGTGGTCGGTGGGTCCAAAAAGTGTGACCATCGGCACGTCCAGCGCAGCGGCGATGTGCATCGGACCGGAGTCGTTGCACACCACGAGGTTACATTGTTTCAACAACGCAGCAAGTTCGCGGATGGACTTGGGCGCGTATGCAATCGATGCCGACTGCATCGATTGCCGAATATTTCGATCGAGTTCAGCTTCTCTAGGACCTCGTAAAATCAGAATCCTTGCGTTATATTCCCGCACAAGCTGATCGGCAATTTGAGCGTAACTCCCCTCGGGCCACCGTTTATCGAACGAGCTTCCACCGGGGTGAATGCCAACTATAAAGTCATCGGGAGTAATACCCCAATCGGAAAGTTGGCACTTCGCATGCGCAATCTCATCGTCCAGTAGATTGAACACGAGTCGCCGATCTCCGCCGCCTTCGCAGATTAACTGAACCAACTCTAGATTCCGATCGACCTCATGAACATTGCCCTTCTGATACTCTCCCTTCCATGCGTGAGTCAAGGTGTGCTTAAACCGCTTGTGATAGCGTCCCAACCGATACCGCGCGCCGGACAAAAACGCTACAAAATTAGACCATGAGGCGGTTCGCATTGCGATGGCGAGGTCGTACTTCTCTCGGCGAAGGTCATGATAAAACCGCAACCGACTCCCTACCTCCCGATCGAAGATCAGGACGCAATCGACGTCGGGATTGCCGATCAGCACGGGGGCGTTCAGCGATCGAGCCAGCACAGCGATTTCTGCATCGGGATAGTTCTGACGCAACAACGCAATGGCGGGTGTCGAATTGAGCAGATCGCCGATGCCATCGTTGCGGATGATCAGGATTTTGCGGACGTTAGGAAGAGGTCGATTGGGCATGGAATATAGTGGAACCGAGATTCAAGATTGATGCATGAATTCATTCGCCGACTTTTTCACTTAGGGACCTCTCCCCCTGCCCCTCTCCTGTGAGGATTCAGGGGCGGACAGTTTCATATTTGAAAACATGAAGGATCAGACGTAGAGCGAGCCGCTGGCTTGTTCATTGGCATTCTGAACGGGCGAGCCGCCCGCTCTACACCGAAGTGTCCGCCCCTGAACCTCGCAGGGAAGGGGGGGGGTTAGGTCTGACTGCATTCGGATGATAACTGAAAAACTCGTAATATTAAAATGTGGAAATCAATGCGCTACTTATAGCCAATCCCTGCAAATCAACAGTATCATCTTTCATGTAGCCTTGTGATAGCCTCGCTCCAATCTCTAGTGTCAGACTGTCTGTGAGACCCCTTCTGAATCCACCGCCGATGCTCAAAACATTGGCTTTTCCCTGTCCTTCGTTTTGCAACCGACGTTGATTTTCTATGAGTCCGTTGAGGGTCAATTTGCGGTTCAAGCGATAATCGGCGGTGAGCGAAAGCAGGATACGATGCCCTTGCTGATCTTTGTCCCCTTTGACCAATTCGCCCCCTGCATCCGCAAGCGCATTCTTCTGGCGAAAGGTATTACGAGAATAGATTGTCGTGGATAAACGCGCATTCCGATAGCTCACGCTATTTTCAACGATCGTTTCTGCCCCCTGTCGAAATTGCTCAATGCCCTCAAGCCTGTCCGGAGTATATGCCGTGAAGATCAGCCCGCTTCGGACGTGAAACCGTTGGATGTCCCAATTAACGCTCAAAACGCCGCTATATTGGTTCCCCGGATTATAGGAAGGCGCGCCCTCGATGTCCAGCGGCTCGTAGGCCGCCTTGTCTAAGTAACTCGTCCCGAATCCAAGTGTGACGGGCCCGAAAGTGTGGACACCCGCTAAACCGATGCTTGCCCCACGTCCTTCGCCTAATCGCCCGATGCGAAACCGGAGTGTCTCAGAGTAGAGTTGGCGGAAGACCTGCGCTTCGCTAGAATCTAACCGGCTCTTTCCCGTTGGAAGGCCGATACCACCTGTCAACAATAGCTTCTGAGGGATAAGGCTGTATGAGAGTTTGATTTTTGTATCTCCAATACCACTCAAACGCTGGCTGTCGGCGTCGGGAGATTGGGTGTCATCCGGCAGCGAAATTGTTGAGATGGCGTTTGCTTCCGAAATAAAGAGTTGAAAGCGTCGCGAAATTGTGTGGCTGATAAAAAGCGGCAAAGCGAATTGAGTTAATCGCCGCTGATCATTATCTTCTGTCAGCCTCCAGGTCTGGACGTACACAGTTGAATAAACGGTAGTGCGATGTCCGTATTGCGCATCTGCGACTTGGATGAGTCCCAACAAAAAACAGAAACAACAGGTGTAATGGTAAATTCTTCTCATCGGTTATCTCTTTGACTTGACGTAATCGTTCAGGTACAGTCTCAAATGCTATGCATGGGAGGGTGAGAGAGCCTCTCCGCCGAACCATAAGAGCACTTGCGTTTGTAGTGGCGACTTCAACTCGTCTCCGGGCTCGACTCCCTTTCTGGCAGTCAAATGAACGACTAAAGTCGTCACTACGAATGTAAACTTTAATACGCAAAGTCGAGTTAGTTAAGGTTCCCAAATAATGGTGATCGGCACGGTGCGCCCGGTCAAAGGATCGATTTCGGCCTGATCGCTTCCGCCGCCTCGTGCCGTATCTTCGCCTTCCGCGGTTGAAGCGGTGCTAGCACTTTTAGGTTGTTGGATGAAACCTTTGGAAACTTTGGCATCAATCCCCGCGAGTGCTTCTACCTCCGCTGGCGGTGCCACGAATACTTGTACCTCATCCGCCGCTGCCGCTTCAATTTCGGCTTCCGCCACGTCCAGATCTGGCGCAGCTATGGTAGGGGCCGCTGTAATCTCTTGCACTTCTGTCACGTAATCTTGAGCTTCCGTGAAACCCGGATCGAGTTCGACTGCCTCCTGAAACGCTTCGATGGCGGCGTCATAGTTGGCTTTATCGACCCCATCTAGCCCGCGTGAATACGCCAAGAACGCCAACAAGTTTTCGGTCGGCCGCTTTTGAATCGCTTCTTCCTCTTCGGGAGAATACGGAATCTTCATCTCATCAAGAACGCGAAAGACCAACGCCTTTTCCATATCGAATATCTCCTGAAGGCGTCCCTGGCGAGAGTCAACAACTTTAATCTCTGCGGTTGATGTTTCGCTGAAAGAGACATTAATCAGCAAGTTTTCGTCTGCTAGGGCGGTGAAGCTGCCCTTGACAACCTTAGCTGCACCGAGTAGGCGTCCCGTGCGAGGAATGGTACTTTCATCGATAACGCCCGTTTCCGCCAATTCCATCTCTTCGAGCAACTTTTGTAAACGTGCTCGCTCAACGACCTTTAACGCACTCACCTTCGATAAATCGGTAATCACCAGATCTGTCAACCCTTTGCGTAGCGGTTCTAATTCTTCAGAATTGGCGATGTTGTCGAAATACATCACAGCCACGGTGTTGGTTTGAATTTCAGGATAATTCCCTTCGGCTTCTGCGGTGAGGGCTTCTTTGGCCAACTGTGTCATGCGTTGATTGATCAAAATCCGAAGCCGCGTTTCAATTTTCTTGCGCGTTCGGCTTAAACGCCCCACTTGCGTATAATTCCGATACGCCTGAATCGCATCGTCAGAGTTGCCTTGCCTTTCATGGACTAACCCAAGGTAGAGAATCGTCCCTCCATCTTCAGGCATCTGTTCAAAAGCACGGTTGAGGTAATTGAGTGCTTGAGGGTAATCACCTTTTTTGTAGTATGCAATTCCGACATCCCGAAGGGTTTGCCCGGAATCAGGGGTTTCTTGAAGGACGGCTTCAAATGTCTGAATGGCGGCGTCGTATTGCTCGTTCCTCAAGAAATCCCGGCCCTG
This sequence comes from Candidatus Poribacteria bacterium, assembly GCA_022567695.1. Taxonomy (GTDB): domain Bacteria; phylum Poribacteria; class WGA-4E; order WGA-4E; family PCPOR2b; genus JADFGN01. The sequence continues at coordinate 33,118 of JADFGN010000011.1, forward strand.
CTCATACGGCGTCATTGCACACCCGATGATGAGAAAAAAGCTGATTGTTAGGAGGATTCGGTGCATTTTTGGCGTTCCTTTCGGGTTATTTTCTGTCCTGCTTTTTGCAACTTACTACAGATGGCCTAGAATTAAGTCTCATGTTTTTCTAAAAAGAAATTACCTGACATTCACCGTCACAGAAGCCCGTGTCAGAAATTCCGCGAGTCTTTCAAAATCAGCGATGACCTCTCCGCTAGGCTGCTGCAAAGCGAAAACGTCACTCTCCGTCTTCTGTGCGACGCGGATGGTTGCGCTTCCCGGTGCGGTTGCCTGAAAATTGACAACGGCGGCAATCCCGGAATCGGTTACGCCTGTTGAACCCCCGCGTTGAGCGATGGCGATACCTAGCCGATTTGTTGTTTCACTCAAGCCTCGATCATCGAAGAGAATGGGATTCGTTCCGAAAAACGGCCCTGCCAATATATCAACAGGCGCAAGTCTTTGATTATCAAAAATCACCTCAAGAGTTACGGCGAAAAGGTTTGTCACTTCAGCGACCGAGATCTCGACGGCAAAGATTTCGCCAACGGTCAACTCTGTTTTTGAGGTTGTAAGATTGAGATGCGTCACTGGATTCAACAACACCGTAATCTTTGGATTCGTTGCGTCCAGTTCCTCTAGCCGTGACTCTCCGCGGAAGGCCGCACGTTCTTCACCGCTGTCATCAATCTCGAAAACTTCGACCCTGAGAACAGTTGCATCCAAGGGAATAAACAAACTGACGTCTAACCGCCGCTCATTGGATTGGGGCGAGAATTCCTGCACAATGGGTGCAAAGCCCGTGCCTACGACGGTGACCTCAATTCGATTGACATTGAGTGCCTGTTGAGAAATGCCTGGGGCAAGTTTGAGTTCGAGTTGAGGATAGGCGTACTCAATATCATCGCTTGCCCCACAGCCAATCAGAATAATTATTACGGCAAATAAAAATGTCTGGTATCTGTTCATATTTTCCTAAGACCTATTGCATCTTGTGTCTTGTATTTTGCATCCTGTATCTTATATTTTACATCTTGATACTATTTCACAATTACCATTCGCCGCGTCTGGGTGTAATCACGAGCGACAAGGTGATAGATATAAATGCCACTCGCAAGGGGTTCTCCGAGATTATTTCGTCCATCCCAGTAAGCGGCTTTATTCCGCTCAATATAATACCCCGCGGGTTTCTGCCCCACGTCCAGCATCCGAACTTGTTTCCCCTTGAGGTCGTAGATCTCGATTTGAACGGCGGCAACCTCTGCCAATTGATACGGTATCCACGTTTCAGGATTAAATGGATTGGGGTAATTCGGCAGCAGCTTGGTTTGATCAGGGATATGTTGCTTACGGAGTGTCGCGATTCGTTGAGTCAGCCAACTCCGCAATGCCAACGTTCCTTTCGTCACGACGCCGTAGCGGTCGAGTGCATCGAGCATCCGTTGATAGAGTTGCAAGTCGATTGTTACGTCGGGGTTAAACCCCGACGTATCTGCTACCGCCGGATGTTCGGGCGCAGCCGGCGGGGACAGATTACGGGACCGAAGCCAGTTTTCT
>JADFGN010000338.1 GCA_022567695.1 Candidatus Poribacteria bacterium
TCAAGCGGTTGCAAATAGACGTGATCGACGTTTTGCAGTTTCACGGTGGTTGGTGGTCGTCCAGCGAAGAGGTCGATCAAATTTTGGACGGCGGATTGGAAACCTATCAGAAACTCCGCGATCAAGGCAAAATTCGCTTTCTTGGATTTTCCGCAGATGGTCCCTCATCGGGTGTCGACCGCATGATTGCGACGGGTGAATTTGACATGATGCAGATTCATTACAATTTGATGTACCAAAGCACGTGTGATTTTTTTGGCAATTGCGGCGTCATCCCCGATGCGGAGGCGCAGGGCATGGGTATCGTCCTGATGCGGTCTACAACGAGCAGTGTATTTCCAAAACTCATGCAACAGTGTTTCCCGAAGGAAATGGAAGGCGTAGACCTCGACAGTTTCTTGTTGAATTATGTACTCTCTAATCCGCTGGTGGATGTTGCCTTGATGAGTCTTCAAAATCTTGATGATGTGGAATGGACGAACGCCACTTCGGATCGGGTTGATATGCGGCTTGAGTTGCGGGAAATTCATCGCCGATAATAAGGAATCAGTAAGTCGCTGACTTGGAGAGAATGGTGAATCTCAGAAATCTTTATATCCAGCAACTCAAAAAAGGCTTGATGAATGCGTTGAACCAAGAGCTGCCCGACAATCTCATCAATCCAAGCTCCATTGAAGACCAGTCAAAATCGGAATGGTTTAACCACTTTTGGTTCGGCAATACTTTAACCATGTGTAGTCTGAAGCGGCTGGACAATATTCAGTTTTGCATTGAAGATTGCTTGGCACAGAATGTTCCGGGAGATTTCATCGAATGCGGCGTTTGGCGAGGTGGCGCGGCGATTCTCATGCGGGGGATATTGGTAGCGCACGGAGTGACCGATCGCACTGTGTGGGTGGCGGATTCCTTCCAAGGGCTACCCATACCTCACCCCAATTCGTTAGACGAAAAGATGTATAATTTTGAGCAGGTTGTGGAAATTGATCGCTTTGCTGTGACCCTTGAGGAAGTGAAGTCAAACTTTAAGCGTTATGGCTTACTTGATGTTCGGGTGAAATTTTTGCCGGGCTGGTTCAACGAAACCTTGCCCAATGCCCCCATTGACAAACTGGCGGTGCTTCGGCTTGATGGCGATTATTATGATTCCACAATAGAAACACTCGTGAACCTCTATCCGAAGCTCTCCGTTGGCGGTTATGTCATCATTGACGATTGGGGCATTGATCACATCTGTGGAGAAAAACAGGCTGTGCTTGAATATCGCCGTGAGCATAACATCACCGACGAAATCATCGGCATCGATTATCATAGCGCGTATTGGCGAAAAATGTGCTGATTATGTTTGCCGACGTAAAGATCTAAGAGGCTATCGTTATCGCAGTCTACGAATGCAGATTCCATGCTGCGTGGATCACTGCTGACGCCTGCTTCTATATAATCCTTCGATAGATACAAAAAAAGCCGAGGGAAATCCCTCGGCTAAACCAATAACTACATAAGAACCATGAGGTTTAATAACTGGATTTAAGTTCACCCCACGTTGTACTTAGCTTATCTTTCGCTTCGACAGAGGTTGCACGAGAGGTAATCAATTTTCCATTAGCAATATCGGCGTGATCACAACCGATACCATCACCACCATCACCTATTTCGATTGTCAACGTCTGTGAACCGGCTGGAATATCAAACTTGATTTCCTCGCCAGGGGCGTTTTCACCGCCACCTTCAACGACACCGGACAGAACATCGCTTTCGGCAACAACGGTGCCATCAATCGAAAAGGTGAACGTGGCTGTGCCTCCATGACCACAATCTCCCGCAAAATCAGCACCGTCTTTTTCGTCGTCCATACCAACAACCGCTTCAAAACGGATATAATCGTCGCCAGTCAGATCATATTCAACAACAGCGGTGCCATGGGTTCCAATCCCACGTTCATAGCGAATGCCATTAATTGTAACCAAATTCCGCGTCCCAATGCCTTCACCAATGGACATATTGTCGCTATCCAGAGGACCTCCCCATCCCATCCATGCAGCAGGATCATTGGAGGGATTCAGCCCGCAATCATTTGGCGAGGGCGTATCCCCACCGACAAGGCTGAGGTACACAATCCCTTCGTCATCAACCGCGCTAACCTCGCTGTCAAATGCAATATCCAGGGCTGGTGCAACTGTCTCGCATTGGCTATACACGGCTGTTTGCACTACAATCGTTGCGAGAAATACAATAAGGGCTAAAAAAATTATGCGTTTCATCTTGCCTCCTTTTGGCTAATAGTTAAAGATTTCATCGGGGATGATGAATATTAAATTCTCATCATTTCGACAATCCCCGATGAAGAACTAATATTTTAATATGCAGACTTAATTGCTCCCCAAATTGTCGGGAGTTTGTTAGCAGGCTCAACGGCGAGTGCTTGCGCATTCAGAAGTTTGCCATCACCGAGGGTCGAATGGTCGCAGCCAATTCCATCGCCGCCGTCGCCGAATACAACTTCCAGTTCCTTTGCATTGGCGGGGATGTCGAATTCGACTTTTACCGCGGGAACATTTTTTCCACCTTCGGTACCCATAAGGACTTCAGACTTAAATACCTGCTTTCCATCGACCTTAAAGATGAAATCACCGGTACCTCCATGACCACACTCAGCGGGATCTTTCTCGTCAGACATTCCCACATAGCCTTCAAATTTGAGGTAGTTGTCTCCGGTCAAGTCATAGACCAACGTTGCAATTGCATGGGCCCCGATACCTCTGGGGAAATAAATGCCACCAATGACGATTTCATTACGTGTTCCGATGCCTTCACCAATGGTTACATTTTCGCCTTCCAACGGTCCGCCCCAACCGGTCCACTCATTATCAGCATTCGATGGTTTCAGACCACATTTATTGGCTTTGGGGGTACTTCCATTATTCAGAGCCAGATAAGTCACGCCGGGGCGGTCATCTTCCTCAACGGTCTCTATATAATCGTTTTTTCCGTTGGGATCGTCCTTGCCGACCTCTTTTATAGGCTTCTCTTGGTTGGGAGTCAGCTTCCCACAATCGTCTCTAGCTGCCTGAACGCTGAATACCAGCGCAAAACTCAGTATTATCACTAGGGCAAAAAGCCCGATTTTGTGTTGTAAGTTAGTATTCTTCAATTTCAACATAACCTCCTGATTATAGCTTGTGAAAATGTAAACGATTTCTCCTATCAAAATTATGGCTCAATTATATCACTTCTCCAAAAAGAACTCAAGAGGAAAGTTGCGTTGTTAGAAATTCTTCAATAGGAAAAGGACTTTGTGATATAATTATACTCAAATGTATGCACCCGTAATTGAGGGGAAGGCATGGGCACTCAAATTGAGGACTTCAGAAGAACCATAATCGCTGGTTGCCTCTGTTTCTTTACTGCCATCCACTTTGCAATAGGACAAACGGTTGATACGGATATAGTGTACTTCACGGAGATTACCGCAGAACTCGGATTTGACGACACGCCCGAACCGTGGCCCGATGGAACTTATGCCACGCATGAAGTCATCGGAGGCGGGATTGCGCTGTTTGATTACGACAACGATGGCGATCTCGATCTCCTTCAGATCCGATTTCCACCGCCCGGCCAGATTGATACGCCAGCACCGAATCGGCTTTTTCAGCAACAGCCGGACGGGATATTTTTAGACGTGACCGCTGCTGCAGGCTTGGGCGACCCGGGTTACGGACAGGGCGTGGCGATTGGAGACGTGGACAACGACGGTGACCTTGATGTCTACGTGACGAACTTTGGACCTGATGCGTTCTATCGTAACAATGGGGATGGCACATTCGTTAATGGGACAAAGCACGCCGGTTTTTCAAATGATCGGTGGGGCACATCGGCGGCGTTTGTGGACTACGACCGTGACGGCGATCTAGATCTCTATGTTGTGAACTACGTTCAATTCGACCCCGCTACGGTTTGTCGAGGGAAACATAGCGCACAAGACTATTGCAATCCACAGGTTTTCGAGAACACGCTTGACGTGCTTTACCGTAACAACGGCGATGGAACTTTCACCGATGTCACCGCGCATGCCGGTATCACGTCTCCAGGCAGAGGGCTTGGTATTGTCTGCGTAGACTTAACGGCTGACGGGTGGGTTGACTTTTATGTCGCTAACGACGGGGAGGCAAACCAACTCTGGGTTAATAACCGCGATGGCACCTTTACCGATGAGGCCATTCTACGTGGTGTGGCGTTCAATACTTATGGTCAACCCGAAGGTAGCATGGGGGTCACCGTTGGTGACATAAATGGCGACAAGAAACTCGATCTGTTTACAACGCATTTGACGGGTGAGACAAACACGCTCTATATTTCGTCGGAATATACAATATTCACCGATGCCACGGAAGTTTCTGGCTTTGTAGGCAGCGATCTGCCATTTACCGGTTTTGGCTGTGGGTTCTTCGATTTCGACCACGACAGCGACCTCGATCTTGCCCTCGTCAACGGTCGAGTGAAGCGTAGTCAAGTGGTGGATGGAGCAAATGTCGGGACGTTCTGGAACGCTTACGCCGAACCCAACCTGCTGTTTCAAAACGACGGCACAGGACATTTTACGGGTGTGAATTCGCGTGCCAGCACTTTTGCTAAACGGGTTGAAGTCAGTCGAGGGCTGGCTTTTGGTGACATTGACCGCGACGGCGATCTCGACTTGGCTATAGCCAATCTCAACGGCGTAAGAGTTTTCAGAAATGATGCGCCCCCTCATGGCACCCACTGGCTTTTGGTACGAGCGGTCACGGGAAAACGAGATGCCATCGGCGCACAGGTAACAGTTATCGCAGCAGGAAGAAAATTCATTGGGCTTGTCCTCCCCGGCTACAGCTATCTAAGTAGCAACGACCCACGGGTGCATTTTGGATTGGGGAAGATCGAAGTGATTGAGGCTATTGAGGTGGTATGGCCCGACGGAGCGCGGGAGCGTTTCAAGGTCTCTAGCGTTGATCGGGAGTGGGTTGTTCGGCAGGGAGAGGGAGAATCACAATGACCTGGATACATCTTAAACGAATTCGCAACACGTTCTGCATTATACTGATGTTGGTCTGCCAAATCATCTCCCTCGCGGACTCAGCAGATGGGATACCTCAACCGAGTGACCTGGCGATGGTCAAGGAACCCCGGCTTTTGAAAGCTATCGAAACCGCTAAAAAATCAGTGGAGAAGGCACCCCGAGAAGTCGCTGCCTGGGGAAAATTAGGTCATGTCTACCTGATTCACGGCTGGGAAGCTGAAGCCGTTGCGTGCTACCGACATGCTGTCGAAATTGACCCGACCGAATTTCGCTGGCTTTACTTCCTCGGACAAACGACATACAGAACCCATCCGAATGAAGCGGCTGATGCGCTCCGTCAAGCCATTTTGCTCAGACCCGATTACGGGCCTGCCCATATTTACTTGGCCGGTGCGCTTCGGAGCCTCGGACGTTTTGACCAGGCAAAGCAACACCTTACGCGTGCGAAAAAGCTCGACCCGAAGAACCCGTATGCTGAACTATGGCTCGGAGAAATTGCCCTGGCTCAAAAGCAGTTTGAGACAGCACGCACGCATCTGGAACAGGCTTTAGACCTAAATCCAGGGCAGAGCGAAGCCCACGCAGCGATGGCTCAGGTTGCGTTGGTATTGGGCGACAGAAAGCTCGCCAACGTCCATGCAGAGGCGGCTCGCAAACCGACAACCCGGGAGGAGATGGATGACCCACTGTGGTGGGAGGTTTTGCAAGCGGGCGCAACGGCAGAACTGTTTATCCAGCGAGGACATGAATACGTGCGGAGGGGTGAATATGCGCGAGCGATTGAAGATTTGGAACCTGTGCTCTCCGTCTCGGAGGACAACCCAGATGTTTGGTTTGATTACGGCCTTTGCCTGTTTCACACCGCGCATAACCCCGAAGCACTCTCCGCTTTTGCCCGTGTGTTGGCCATCCTCCGAGAGATGGTGCATTCGGAGCGACGCACGCAGGTTCGAGCGGAAACCCACAATTACATCGGATTAATCTATCAGCGGATGGGACATACTGATAAGGCAATTGCACATTTCCAGGCGACAGTCGATCTTGTCGCTAATAATATTGAATTCCGTCGCAATCTCGCAGATGCTTACTGGTCAGCAAAGAGACACGACGAAGCGGCGGCGGAATATCAAAAGTTTGTTGAAGCCGACCCCTCGGATGTGCAGGCACATTACCGGCTTGGATTGGCACGGCTGACCGGGGAGCGGTACGATGAAGCGTTGTCTCACTTGGAAAAGGTCGTAAAACTAAATCCGACGCATGTCCGCGCTCACGGTGCTTTGGGTATTATCTACGATAGGATGGGACGGCGGGAAGACGCGATAGGTGAATTTGAAACGGTGCTACAGTTGGAACCGGAAAACCCACATGCCCGAAAGATGCTTGAGCAGTCCAGTCGTTGAATCTGAAATAGAAAAGCCGAGGAGAATCCCCCTCGGCCGTTGTACATTTCAAACCCCCTCTGTTTATCTATCGTCTCCGGGCTCGACGATCCCCCTTCTTAAGGGGGAGAATTTATTCCCCTCCTTGCGAAGGAGGGGTTAGGGGAGGTTAAGAAACGTATGAGTTATTTTATCGCAATTCCCTAGAAACGGATAGATTAGTACCGGGCTTTTACTTTGCCCCACGTTATGGGCAACTTGCCCCTCGCTTCAGCGGCAAGGAATACGGTAAACCCATCCATGGCGGTTAGAACATCATCCTCGTCGAGTATGGAATGGAAAATGGCGACCTCGTCCATGGCACCAGTAAACCAGTTCCCCGTGCCGTCCCAAACGCCACAACCGCCAATATTGACGTTAAAATTGGAAGTTCCGAAAGGTCCTGCCCCAGGCCCTTCTTGTACTTCTCCATCAATGTAGATCTGCATGAATTTTGCGGATGCGACAGCGGCGATATGATGCCATTTACCGTCATCATGCTTAAATGCCCAAGGTTTACTTATCGCACCAACCGGCGTCCAAAGATTGACAACTAGGGGTTGAATAAAACCAAACTCAGGAGAATCGTTCTGTCCAACCAATCCGACTCGATTGAGAGTGACTTTGCCCGTCTGGACCCACGTAAGAATTGTAAATTCTTCCAAATTATCAAGCAATTTCTGTCCGGTTTGAACACAATTGTCCTTGCCGTTAAACTCTAACGCCATGCCAAACTTCCCTTTAACCCATGCGGGACTTTTGATTAGTTCCCCGTCATTGCCAGCATCTGAGGCATCGCCAGCGGTATTACCTTTGCCTTCGTCAAAGAGCCAAAGGCCAACAGCGGTTGCCATGTCTATTTCGGCATGGCTCACACCGACTACGCCCAAAATGATGAGTAAACTCATAATGATTCGGTTGAATGGTTTTAATGCTATTCTCATTGTTATTTCCTTCCTTTCAGTTGAAAATGAGTTAGGCCATTCCGCGCCGACCTCGAAAATCAGCCTCACTGTCAGGCTATGGAATGGCCTTGTTTGAAATCTGGATTGCCAAATTTTACTTGGCGTACTTAATTGCTCCCCATGACACAGCGAGTTTTCCTGCAGGTTCAACGGCTGTAATCACTGCGCGCAACCCGTTGTCCACGAGGAAAGCAATATCATCGGCTGTTAATGCCGAATGGAAGATAGCAACGTCATCGATTCCACCCGTGAACCAGTTTCCTTCGGCGTCCCAGATACCACAGCCACCGATATTCACGCCAAAATCGGAACTTCCGTGGTTGCCCGCATCGCCTCCGGAAGTAGAGTCTTTGTCAACGTAAGTTGTCTTGCCATTCTCATCGGCAACGCCAGCAACGAGATGCCACTCACCATCCGGGTGATCGTATGGGTGAGCCACGGTTCCTCCAGTCGGTGTCCACAAGGCAATTGTTCCTGCGGGGTTAATACCGAACTCCGGAGAGTCGTTCTGTCCCACCAATCCGATACGACCCCCTGTTAAACCATTGGGGTTAATCCATGCAATAATCGTGAACTCTTCCAGGCCATCGAGGAGTTTCTCCCCAATCTCGACACAAGCATCTGTACCGTTGAACTCTATTGCTCCGCCAGATTTTCCATCAGCAGTCCAAGCGGCACCGCCTTGAAGTGTCCCATCGTTTCCATTTCCGGAACTATCTTTAGCAGTCGTTCCAGTGCCTTCCTCAAAGAGCCAGATGCCCACGGCAGTGCCGAGATCGATTTCGGTATAACCGTAATTCGTAAAAAACAGAACGGCAAAGACTGAGATGAGGCAGGTTGAAACTGCTACCATATTTCGCATGTCAGATTTTCTCCTTTTTCGGTGTAAGTTGAAATCTTGGAAAAGCGCAAAACTTTCCCGAGATGGATTGCGAATAAGGTTTAATCATCGGCTTCGGGTTGCGCTTCCGCACACTTGCCCGTTTCCGTGCCTATAGAATGCCATATTATCAAG
>JADFGN010000339.1 GCA_022567695.1 Candidatus Poribacteria bacterium
CGAACTTTTGATGGCTATAAAAGCCATCGTCAGACCTACCCAAACGTCATTGCCCCTTTACGTGGAACGCCACGAAGATACCTTTATTCGCTGGTTAAAAGGGCGTAAACTCTCGGTGACTGACAAGAAGCTATTAACTGATGAGAAGCTGTCAGACGCAACACCATTATCCGACATCAGTAGTGCTTCACTTGCCATACGTTTCTTGGCTGGATTCCTTCAAGTGTTAAGAAAACTCGAACTGTGTGATGGGATTGTTTTGCTGTTCGATGAGTTTGAGGAAATTTTCGAGGGATTAACTCGTTCGCGCCAATCGCGCTACGCTCAAGATCTAAGGCATCTGTTTGACACGTTGAAGGAATCGGTTTTCTTTGTCGTCGCAACGATTCCCGAACCCAAAGACCTTGCGCAATATCCAGCAATTCAGAGGCGTCTGGGAAAACCACTCCATCTCCAGCCAATAGATACCATCGATCTGGCGATTGCCCATGTATCGGACTACTTGAATAATGAGCGCGACAAGTACAACCAGCATCTTAGTAGAGAACAGGGAAAGCAACCAAAGCCGAAACGTCCCAAAGACCTAAAACCCTTGACGCGGGAGATTGTTGAAGAAGAATACGAATCGCTAGAAACTGAAACCAAGAAAGCAGAGCTTGATGTCCTGCCGGGCTATTTTTTGCCAAGAATGCGGGAACGGATGAAACAGATTGTCGAGGGCGGTGGTTGATGAATCAAAGAGTCACGCAACGATACATTGGAGAAAAGCACTTGAAAATCCCCAACATCTTTGCCAGCTACCGAGTCCGCGATTATCCTCGTGCTGGCTTGCGTTGCCATCCGTGGGAGATGACTGGTACCTCGGCCCTGTTGCTTAATGCTTTTGACCTGCTAGCGAACAGACGGACCAAAATGTTCACTGACGACATCCGCCAGTGCGAAGGAAAACTGCACGAATACGTCGAATTTGACGGCCCACTGATACTCGACTCCGGTGCTTTTAATTTTCTGCAACACGATGAAATCAGTATCGCTCCGCTTGACGTGCTTTCAATTGGGATTGAGTTAGGGGCGGATGTGTCCGTTGTGCTAGACCATCCCTTCCTACCCAAAGCGACAAAAGAAGAAATTAACACACGCTGGTCGAACACACGGGATAATACACGCACGATGGCAGATGCGTTAAAGGGTTGGAACGGCAACTTACCCGATGGCTTCCAACTGATGCCAGTCCTTCATGGTCACGACGCAGAAACACTGAAGCATTCTCTCGATGATATTATGGCGATTTTAGGCCATGAACCCAACCTCGTCGGTATCGGCAGTCTTGCTCCACTCGCTCGCAACGGTAGCAAGCGCACCGTAATCGATGTCATCCTCGCTGTACGCCAGTTATTACCCAACGCGCACATTCACTGCTTTTCATTAGGATCAGCACTCCTAATGCTATTTGCCTTTTACTGCGGTGCTGACACGGTTGATTCGCAGACTTGGATCATGAGTGCAGCGTTCAAACAGGTGCAATTGCCTGGCTTTCACCTGACTAGACTTTCCCAGCGCGAAGCTGAGAAAGATTCAGTCAAATATGAACAAACTCGCCGTGCTTTTGCTCAACATCTGTTGCAACTGATTGCCGAGGAACGTTTTGCTGTGAAAGACTGGGACACCGGAATACCTTGGCAAATCAGTAACGAAACCGAAGCGTTTGCTTACTTGGACTATCTCGAAGACCGTGATGGGATAAACCATCTTCACCGACGTGCCAGTCATAACCTGTATGCTTTCAACTTTGAAGCGGGGCGAGTGCGTCAAGAAAAAAGTGACGGAATGCTCGAAACTTTTATCCAGAGTCGAATGAAAAGTACAGTCTACCGAAAAGCATTTGAGTATGCGATGCAAAAAATTGCATCATAAGTGGATAGGAACAACACCCATGGAACAAGCCCAAAAACTTCTCTCCGAAACATTTGGCTTCGACCAATTCATGCCCGGGCAAGCCGAAGTTATCGAGCATCTACTCGGCGGACGTTCTGCGCTCGCAATCTTTCCAACAGGTGGCGGAAAGTCACTCTGTTACCAATTGCCCGCGCTCACCTTCGACGGCGTGACAATCGTCATTTCGCCGCTGATTGCGTTGATGAAAGACCAAATCGATTTTCTCAAAAGCCGTGGTGTGGCAGCCGGACGGCTTGATTCAACGCTGTCCGCAGATGAAACGCGGGAGGTAATGTCCTCCCTTCGATTAGGGGAGTTGCGTTTGCTCTACGTTGCACCAGAACGGTTTAGCAACGAACGCTTTTTACAAGCCATCCAGCACACGCGGGTGTCGATGTTTGCAGTCGATGAGGCGCATTGCATTTCAGAGTGGGGACATAACTTTCGACCGGACTACCTGAAACTGGCTCGATTTGCCCGAATGTGTCGAGCGGAGCGACTGTTCACGCTGACAGCGACAGCAACTCCGAAGGTTGCAACCGACATCTGCGATGGATTTGGAATTGCCCCCGAGTGCACAGTACGGACAGGATTCTATCGCCCCAATCTCAAAGTATTAACAACGCATGTCCTCGCCCCCCATCGGGATAAAATCTTGTTAGAGAGACTGAAAGAGTCTCCTGCTGGACCAACGATTGTCTACGTCACACTGCAAAAAACGTCGGAGCAGGTAGCGGCGAAACTTGCCACAGCGGGTCTACCTGCCCGCGCGTATCACGCGGGGTTGAAGAACGATGAACGGACTGAAACACAGGATTGGTTTATGGCGTCAAGCGATGGGATTGTGGTGGCGACGATTGCTTTCGGCATGGGCATCGATAAGGCAAACATTCGCTATATCTATCACTACAACCTTCCCAAGAGCTTTGAGAATTATTCTCAGGAGATTGGGCGTTCCGGACGGGATGGGTTGCCTTCCACCTGTGAGATGTTTGTCTGCCTCGATGATGTCTGCACCCTTGAAAATTTTGCCTATGGTGACACGCCTTCTCGAAACGCAATTCGCGGGTTGATGGCGGAGATTTTTTCATTCTCCGGGCAGTTCGATGTCAGCCTTTACGACCTCTCATCACGTCACGACATTCGGCAATTGGTAACACGAACTTTGTTGGTGCAACTGGAACTCGCAAATTATCTTCAGGAACAGACGCCGTTTTACAGCCGTTATCAATTCCAGCCGTTAGCGTCATCGGCGGAGATTTTATCACGATTTGAAGGTGAGCGTCGCGAATTTTTGGCAGACGTTTTCAGGCAAGCACACAAAGCCAGAACATGGTTCCACATCGACCTCGACGAAGCCGCAACCGCCATCAATTGTCCGCGTGACCGCATTGTGCGGGCGTTGGACTACCTCACCGAACAATCATTGCTCGAAGTGAGAGCCGCAGGCGTTCGTAACCGTTTCACAATACTTCGTCGCCCTGACGATATCGAGCAACTCACCGACGAACTGTGCCAAAAAGCGTTGGAACTTGAAGGGCGTGAAATCAAACGCATCAAGCAGGTGATCGAGTTGGTGACTCATGATGGCTGTCAAGTCTCACATCTTGCAGCCCATTTCGGTGAACAACTACCCCAACCTTGCGGACACTGCTCGTGGTGTTTGAACGGTCATCAGCCTGTGGTACTTCCGTCGGTGGAGCCTGCACCTATTGATACCATACTTTGGGGTCAGATTCTCAATGTATGGAATGAGCCGGACGAACCCATCGATGACGCGCGTGTGTTGGCTCGTTTTGCGTGCGGCATTACCTCGCCACGGTTGACGCGGATGGGGCTATCAAGGCATCCGCTTTTTGGAGCACTTGCCCACGTCAGGTTTGGGGATGTGCTTCAACGGGTTCAGGCGGAGGACCGGGACCAAAGCCTGTAAACCGAACCCGTCACTCAAAAAATCCGGTCTCTGATTTGAGATACTTCTTCGCTGCCTCGTCGTTCAATTCCACACCCAAACCGGGCTTCTCAGGAATTTTGATGTGTCCATCCTGAATAATCGGTTCGTCGGTGATTACCAACTCATTCCAATGTGGACGTTCAAGCCAATGCCACTCCAAAACGAGGAAGTTGGGGATACTCACGCAGGTGTGACAGGAGGCAATCGTGCCCAATGGGCCGCACACGTTGTGGGGCGCGAGGGGAATGTAGTAAATCTCCGCGAGGTTGGCGATTTTTCGCCCTTCAGAAAGTCCGCAACATTTGGGCAGGTCTGGCATAATTACATCCACGGCTTGCTTTTCGATCAGGTCACGGAAGCCGTAGCGGAGGTAGAGGTTCTCGCCTGTGCAAATCGGTGTGCTAGTCGATTGCTTGATTTCTCGCATCGCGTCGATATTCTCTGGTGGCACAGGTTCTTCAAGCCACATTAGATTATATGGCTCAAGAGCTTGTGCGACTCGAATTCCGCTGTGGGTGTCATACCTACCGTGCATATCAATCGCAACGTCGATATTGGGACCAACAGCCTCTCGGATCGCCGCCACTTTTTCTACCATCGCAGAGACTTCACCGGGAGTCACAGACCAATTCCACTCATCCAACTTATATGGATTGTTGGCATCATCAATATCAAACTTAATTGCATTGAACCCCATCGCAACAACTTCGCGGGCTTTCTCGGCGTTTGCTTCAGGAGTATCCCCCTTGCCAGCGTGACAGTCCACGTAGACGCGAACCTTGTCTCGGAATTTCCCGCCGAGCAGTCGATATACTGGCACATTCAACGCCTTGCCTGCGATGTCCCACAACGCGATTTCGATGCCTGTCATCGCGGTTACCATGTTGCCCGCTAACGCACCGTTGAAAATATGTCTGCGGCGCATCTTCTCAAACAACCGATCGACATCGAGGGCATCTTCACCGAGAAGCATGCCTTTCAATCCCTCGATCAAACGCGATGCACCATCGCCACCATGAATACATTCGCCTGTTCCTGTAATCCCTTCATCGGTAAAAATTCGCACGTAGGTAGAGTAGCCGTGACCTTGGACTTCTGCTGTTTTAATATCTGTAATTTTCATGTTTCCTCCGAGCTAGAGCGTGTCAGTAACTGGTATTTTTCCCGTAGGAGCGACGTCCGCCATGAATGTGCTAACATCATTCCTAAAATCCTATTGTTTTGCAAACGGGAATGTCCCTTCATATCCTCGTGGACGTGAGACATGCCATATTCCCTCATACATCGGCGTGACCTGATAGTGACAGACGACGTTGCTACGTTCCATATCGTCCCTTTCTTTCGCACCCTGGTGGGGGCTATGGTTAATGAACACAACGCAATCTCCCGCTTTGGGGTAAAGGATGACGTGCTCTTGCGCTTCGCACCACGCCTCAAACTTGGGGCGGTCTATGGGATATAGGTGGGGCGGCTCGATGAGGTGCCCATTTTTGATAAACTTGAGATGCCCTAATCCAGGTCCATTGTCCTGAAAAAAGAAGGTTGTATTGATACCGATGGGAGGCACCGTGAGTCGATATTTTGCTGCTTCACGCTTTTCCTGCCAATAGCCATAGAAATCCATGTGCCACTCTTGGAGATACGGCCCTGGGTTAATATGTGCGCGGTAGCTTCGCAGTTGGCACTGTTTTCCCATCATCCCTTTGAGGTAAGGGCGAACGCTTGGATGTCCCACCAGCGGTGCATACGTCTCCGGCTCCCGATCGAGTAAACTATCAAACCACATATTGCCGACGGCGTTGAGTCCTTCCTCCCAGCCCATCTCGCGAGCATAGTTGATGCGTTGCCGAATGTGTTCCGTCTCTTCGGGAGATAATGCTCCTTCGATCAATATGAAACCGTCTCCCTCAAGTTCATCTAATTTGCTTTCGATATTTACCATCGCTTGTCTATATCTCCTTTCAAAAGTTCGTTGCGGTATTCTACTTTCTTGATGAAATGGTGTCAAGCGTAAAGTTTGGCACTTTTCTGTTTCACTCTCAATAAGGTTGTGCTATAATCTCGGCGTCCTTTAAAAGGAGCGAGATGGAGATCTCTACACAGTCACAGTCAAAGCGTTTAAGATACTAGGATTATCAATCGTAGGTTGTGGGAACAACAGAATCATCATAGATGAATCTCGTGTCGTTAAAATTGCATTGGGACATGATTTGTCTCGTTCTTCTTAACGAACTGAAACGGAGAATGCATGCGCTATATTGGTAGTAAAGTCAATTTATTGGAGCATATTGATCATTTGGTTGAAAATTTGGGGGTACATGATGGGGTCTTCTGCGATATGTTTGCTGGGACAGCAAGTGTCGCGGCGCATTTTAAGCGTCGGGGGTTTCAGATTATATCCAATGACCTACTTGAGGTTTCTTATGTCTTTCAACGGGCTTTGATTCACAATAATGCCCTTCCGACATTTGAAGGGATTATTGATACTATTGGGGATGTGTCGGGAGGGACGTTATTTGACCAAACCTCACCATACCACAAAGTGATTGCTTGGTTGAATGTACTTCCGGGCAAGAAAGGATCTATTTTCCAGAACTACTGTCCCAGCGGAAAGAACGAGTACGGTCGGCAGTATTTTTCCGATATGAACGGGCAGAAAATTGATAGCGTCCGCCAACAGATACAGGCTTGGTATGATGCGGAGGAAATCACGGAAGACGAATTTTATCTGTTACTGCTGCCGCTGTTAGAAGCGACCTCTAAAGTGGCGAACATCTCCGGGACGTATGGGGCTTACCTCAAGCATTGGGACCCGCGAACACATAAGGATCTGACGCTCGACCCGATTCCGGTGATTCCGTCGGACGTACTGAATCACGTTTATCGTTGCGATGCCAATAAACTGGTTGAAGAGATTGTGTGTGATGTGCTGTATCTCGACCCTCCGTATAACACGCGCCAATACATTACCAACTACCATGTGCTAGAGACCATTGCCCGTTACGATAATCCACAACTCAAGGGGAAAACCGGCTTACGAAAAGAAGACTCGGCGGAAAAGTCTGCGTATTGTTCCAAGACTGCGTGCTTGGACGCATTTCGTGACTTGATCGATAAAGCCGATGCGAAATATATCGTAGTCAGTTATAACACGGAAGGGATTTTATCGACCGACGAGGTTTTGTCCGTGCTTAATCAGCGAGGCGATGCCCGCTTGGATTCTTCAATTGATTATCAGCGGTTTAAGAGTAATTCAGGGGGGTCAAAAGCGACGCGGGTTGAAGAAATCCTATTTTATGTCGAAGTCACGACACCGCCGAAAAGGACGCACGCGGGGGCTGAGAAAGAAGAGGGAAGCTCCGAAGTGCCGACCAAGAGACGCCGCGACCCCCGAAACAAGCTCAACGACCTTACCGGTAGCGAGTGGGTCTATTTTCTCAACTCAGTCGAGCTGGAAGAGGGTGAGCTTGATCTCATGACAAGCTCAACGCTGAACGATATGTCTGAAGAGGAGTGGGCGGAAGCGATGGCTCCTGTTTTGGATACGTATTACCCGACCAGTGGTGTCGAGTCTTATGCCCATCATATTCGGAAACAACACCCGTCGCCGAAACCGCCTCAACTCATGAAACGCCTGATCGAGTTTTTCACAAAAAAGGGAGGGCGAGTGCTTGATCCGTTTGTTGGGGTCGGCGGGACCTTACTTGCCTGCTCGATGACAGATCGGGTTGGAGTGGGTATCGATCTATCTCAAGAATATCTCGACATGTATCATCAAGCATCAGTTGAGCTTGGCTTAGAACCTCAAAACGTGTTCTGTGGGGATTCGATGAAATTGGGTGAGCTCTTTCCGCCGGACGAAGAAGCGTTCGATCTGCTCTTAACCGACCCACCTTACGGGGACATGCTCTCCCGAAAACGGACGGGTGAACACAAGAAGAAGACGGGGGATGACAGCGCAACACCCTTTACCGATTCAACGCTCGACTTGGGGAACATGGAGGGCAAAGATTTTTATCGCTCATTAAAAGAGGTCATTGCTCAATCCATGCGGTTGTTGAAAACAAAAGGTTATGTCGTTATCTTCTGCAAAGACGTTCAACCCACGAAAGTATATCACAATATGATTCATGCGGATATTGTCAATGCGCTCGCGGATATTGATAAGTTGCAGTTTCGGGGCTTGAAGATTTGGTATGATAAGACGCTCAAACTTTATCCATTTGGTTATCCATATGCCTATGTTTCTAACCAGCTCCATCAATATATTCTCATTTTCCGTAAGGAACCCTAGATCGTAAGGAATTTGCTTGCAATAGAGTGGTGACGGCAACGGATATGAGTTTTGGCGGATTCTGACCTAAAATCGGTACGCCATTTTTATTGAGTGCGAAACAGATCTCCGGTTCTGAAATCTCTTCTCTGGACGCTCCACTGATAACTTTGATAAAGATATGGTTCACAGTTTCGTTAAGCCGTACTCAGGGAAATTGAACATGACCAAACGCGCAATTCTTCTCGGCTCAATTCTTTCTCTCACCATCGGTTTGATTC
>JADFGN010000340.1 GCA_022567695.1 Candidatus Poribacteria bacterium
TCAGTTAAAAAACTCAGCATCCAATTATGTAGAAACCTAACAAACCAACCGAATAAAAAAGGAGACTTTTAAAGTTATGAAAATCGGTTTACGTATTCCCGGTGCAGGGCGACAGATGCCCTTTGATGAATTTTGTCGTTGGTGCGCAGACGCTGGTTTTGACGCCGTCGATATCGGTGATGTCACACCTGAAATTGTGAAGACGGCAAGAGATGCCGGATTAGCCATCGGTAGCGCAGACCTGCCTGGAGTCCGCGACCTGTTGAGCATCGACAAATCCAAGCAGGGAGCCGGCGCGGCAGCCGCAAAAGCCGCCATTCAAGCGGCGGCAGACAATGACGTTCATATCATGTTCTGCACGTTCGTGCCCGAAGACAGCAGTCTCGGACGTGCAAAGAATTTTGAAATATGGAAAGAGACAATTCCGCCGATCGCTGAATTTGCAGAAGAAAGAAATGTTTCGATTGCCGTTGAAGGGTGGCCGGGGCCGGGGCCTGAGTACGCTGCGCTCGGTTGCACGCCCGAAATGTGGCGAGCGATGTTTGCCGAATGCCCCTCCAAAGGCCTGAGCTTGAACTACGATCCCTCACATTTGGTCAGAATCGGTGTGGATTACCTGCGTGCGCTCAACGAATTTGCGCCTTATGTTCGGCATGCTCACGGAAAAGATACGGTTTTCGATCAAGAAGCGCTCTATTCACACGGCAATTTAGGTCCTAGCTTTCATGCCCCACGTGGTTTTGGCGAAGATTGGTGGCGATACTGCATTCCGGGCGATGGTCTAATTGATTGGGGCAAGGTGGTCCAACGCCTTGAGGACGAAGGCTTCGATGGAATTGTCAGCGTTGAACTTGAAGATTACCGTTACTCGAAGGATTGGGATGCACAAGCCGATGGGCTTCGTCGCTCACGGGAACATCTCGCACGATATGTGCGCTAAAATGAATCAACGTAGCGCTTGATTCTAAACGCCACGATCAGGCGATCAGACAAGGACTAAGGAAGAATGAAACAACTCACGACTGTCAAACACTTTCCTATCTTACTCTTGATTCTTCTGGTTGTACTTCTGCGTGTTGATACTTCCCAAGCATCTGACGCCACTAAGGTTCTAATTGAACAAATTCGAGGCGGCAATCCTGCGGTTCGTGAGGCGGCAATTGAGAAGTTAATTGAAATAGGCGACGATGCCTTACCGGCTCTCGCCAAAGCGTTTCGGGACGGCGATGAAATTTCACGGGAATCTATCATTCACGTACTGCCGCTGATGGGAAAATCCGCGGTCCCGATTCTCGCAACTGCCCTTCAAGATGAACAGTTACGATTACGCCAGGATGCGCTCGAAGCCCTGCGGAGCATGGGGACTTCTGCTGAAAAAGCTGTTCCGACTTTAGTGGTAACACTCTTAACCGATCCGGCAGTGGAAATGCGTCAAGGCGTAGCTGAGGTTCTTGGAGCGATTGGACCGCTCGCAAGCGGTGCAGTTTTTGCCTTGGGCGAGGCATTGAGTCATGAGGATGATGCCGTGCGTATCAGTGCTGCTGAAGCATTGGGAAAGATGGGGAAGTCAGCGGTGGCGGCTGTTCCTGAGTTGAAACGGCTCCTCGATCATGACAAGACGCAATTACGTCACACAGCTGTCCGGGCGTTGGGTAAAATTGGTCAATTTCAAGAAGAGATTACTGAGACGTTGATTGAGAAGTTTGGGGATACGGAAGAGGTGGTTCGCTGGGCAACGATGATGGCACTAAAAGACATTGGTGTTTCGGCTGTCCCAGATTTGATAGAGGTGATGCGTGATGAACGAGAATCTATCCGTTTCTATGCAGCGATGACTTTGGGGGAGATTGGTCCGCCAGCGAAGCAAGCGGTGCCCGTTCTCATTGAAGCCGTGGTGAATCGAGACGTTCCAGCAGTTGCGGCAAAGGCACTTGGGCAAATTGGCCCTGAATCGGAAGATGTGGTGCCAACGCTCATTGATGCGCTCAGCGATCCTGCATTCTTAGTACGAGATGCCGCCGCTCAAGCCGTGGGGCAAATTGGCGCAGATGCCAGCGAAGCCGTACCAACTCTTATCCAACTGCTGGATGACAAAATGCAGGAGGTGCGTCATCAAGCGGTTATTGCCTTAGGAAAGATTGGTAAACCCGCTAAGTCGGCTGTGCCTCGTTTGATTATCATAATTTTGACCGATTCAAGTATTCGACAGAGTGCTATTGTGACATTAGGGCAAGTTGGTGAAGGTGCTGAAGATGCTGTACCGACACTTGTCAACGTGCTCAGTGATGAAGACCTATATGTCCGAAAAAGCGCACTAGAAGCATTGGGAAAAATCGGTGTACAGACGTCAGCAGCCGTGTATGCCATAATCAACCTCCTCAATGACAGTGACGAAATGGTACGTTTAACAGCGGGCGAAGTATTGAGTCGAATTGGAAAACCACCTGAAGACGTTGTAATTACCCTTGTCCGCCAGCTCGGAGATGAACGTCCAGAAGTTCGTGATACAGCGATAGCGTCTCTGTCTATTATAAAAGAGGGAACTGTGCAACACCTCATTCAGGCACTTGATAATGAGGATGCCACGATACGGGCGAACGCAGCCTCCCTTTTAGGGCAGATCGGAAACCCTGTCAATGAAATTATCCCTGGATTCTTCAAAGCTTCAATACGGGTTGATAAGCACTCGGTATATCAGGGCCAAATCGTTGATGCGTTAAAGATGATTGGTTCCCCCGCCATCTCGTTTCTCATCCGCCAGACGCTTCATGACCCCGATAGCCAAGTGCGAGCGCATTCGGCGTATCTGCTTGGGCGGATTGGTGAGCCAGCCGATAGGATTATCCGCGCCTTAGCTAAAGCACTAGATGATAAAGAGCCTACAATTAAATTCGCTGCCAAAAGAGCTCTGAAAATGGTTGGATCACCGAAGTTGCTATTTTTGAGCGTTGATTTGGTTTTCCAAGGCGACTTAGACAGCACCACTATCTCTGAGGATTTACGACAAATATTCATAAAAAATGGGATTCCACTTTCTCCAAACGCTTCCATTTCAATCCAAGATCGAAACAGAAGATGGTCGATAGTTGATAAAAATCAGGTATATTTTGTCATAAAGGAGTTTGATCTGTTTCCAGAGGGTCGTCTTAATGTTTACGATGCTGCGAATTGGATCGTATTAGAACACGAAATAAACGAGAGAAAGACGCAGAAGGGCAGGTAGAAAGAAGGGAAGAAAAGGAAATGGCGGGAAATAAAAGGGATGGTTCATTTCACGGTTAAGTTGAGAAGATACATGCAATCGATACAAGATACAAGATGCCAGTGACCTGATGCATCCTGTATCTTGAATCCTGCAGACCTTGGAAGACCAGATCATCGGCATTTTCGGCCCAAAGTGTCAACCCGTTTTTGAACCATGCCCCATATATTTCCAAACATCCTTTCATATTTCACGTTTTACGAAGGAAGGATATGATGCGCATACTTTGTGCGAACGTCGGTAGCACTTCGTTCAAGTACCAAATCATTGATGTGGCAGCCGCGTCCCCACATACTCTGGTCAAAGGTGTTGTAGAGCGGATAGGGAATCCACCGTCACTGTTCACACATGTTGTTCCTGATAAACCAATCGTTGACGGCGAGATCGATGCGCCGAATCATAGCACCGCCATTGTGCATACCATCGACCTGATTACGCATCCTGAAAAAGGCGTTTTGCGGAGTCTTGATGATTTAGCCGGAGTCGGTTTCAAAACCATTCTCGCCAAAGGCATCTGGCGTTCTGCCATGATTACAGACGACGTGATCGAAGCGCTTGAAGCGTATATTCCACTTGCACCGTTGCACAACCCCGCGTACATTGCCTCCATCCGCGCCTTCCAAGATCTGTTGCCGACCACGCCATTGGTAGCTGTTTTTGAAACGTGGTTTCACCA
Organism: Candidatus Poribacteria bacterium; assembly: GCA_022567695.1. Classification (GTDB taxonomy): domain Bacteria; phylum Poribacteria; class WGA-4E; order WGA-4E; family PCPOR2b; genus JADFGN01. Next base: position 3,939 of record JADFGN010000340.1, read on the forward strand.
AACCATACCCGATTATGCCTACGAATTCGGTGTGCCTCGCACATGGGTGAAAAAGTATAAGATTCGACGCTACGGGTTTCACGGCGCGTCACACCGTTATATTTCAGAGCGCGTACCTCAACTGCTGGGTGTTTCACCGGAGGGGTTGCGAATCATTTCCTGCCATCTCGGCGGAAGTTCCTCGTTGTGCGCTATCCGCGACGGTCAATCAATCGACACGACAATGGGGGCTTCGACGCAGTATGGTATGATTCAATCAACCCGAAGTGGCGATTTGGATGCCTTCGCTGTGCTTTATGTGATGGACCAAGCGGGATGGAGCAGCGATGAAATTCGCCGCCAACTGATCGAGGAGTCCGGGATGCTTGGAATCTCCGGTGTCAGCGGAGATCTCCGCGATGTTGAAGCGGCAGCGAAAGCGGGAAATGACAACGCGCGGCTAGGGATGGAAACCTATTTTTACAGTATTAAAAAGTACATCGGGGCTTATATTGCCGCGCTCGGTGGCGTTGATGTTATTGCCTTCGCTGGCGGGATTGGCGAGAAAAGCGCGACAGCGCGAGCCGCAATATGCGATGGATTGGAATGGTGTGGCATCCGGTTGGCTTCAGAAAAGAACGAGAATCACACCGGCGAAGGCGAAATCTCGACGGCAGACAGTCGCGTAAAAATCCTCGTCGTGCCCACGAATGAGGAGATTATCGTTGCTAGAGAGGCAGCGAATGTCATACGGAAGGAGCACATTTCATGAATATTCTTGTAACAGGAGCAGCTGGATTTATTGGCTCTCATTTGTCAGAACGCCTCGTTGATTTGGGGCATTCTGTACGGGGCGTTGATTGTCTGACGGATTACTATGCCAGATCGCTTAAGGCGCTAAATGCGAATGAATTGAGAGATAAAGGCATCACGTTGCTGCAGTTGGATTTAGCAGAAGATGAACTCGAGCAAGTCGTCCAAAATGTCAATGTGGTTTATCACTTAGCTGCACAGCCAGGAATATCGGCTACCACCAAATTTCAAACCTATGTGAGAAATAATCTTACCGCGACCCATCGGTTGCTGGAGGCGGTCAAAGGTTCCTCGTCGTTTCAAGGTTTCATCAATATTTCTACATCATCTGTCTACGGGGTGAACGCCACAGGAAGCGAAGAAACTGAACCTAAGCCCACCTCATATTATGGCGTCACCAAACTCGCCTCAGAACAGCTTGTGCTCGCTTATGCCCGCGATCAAGGATTACCCAGTTGTTCGCTACGGTTATTCTCCGTGTATGGACCCCGAGAGCGCCCAGAAAAACTTTACCCTAAATTGATACACAGTATTTTAGCAAACCGAGAATTTCCGCTATTTGAGGGCAGTGAACATCACCTCCGAAGTTACACCTATGTTGGAGATATCGTCAATGGACTGATTGTGGTTTTACAAAATTTTGACAAGTGCATTGGTGAGATTTTCAATATCGGAACAGATACCGCTATCACCACGGGCGAAGGAATTCGGATTGTCGAAGAAATTATCGGTAAATCGGTGAAGTTTGCTAGAAAGCCTAAAAGGGCAGGGGATCAACTAAGGACACACGCAAATATCGAGAAAGCTCGAACAATCTTGGGCTATAATCCAACCACTACGGCGAGAGAAGGTCTAGCAAACGAAGTTGAATGGTATAAAAAGTATGTTTTCGGGATGATAGATTCCTGAGTCAGATTTGTTTCAGGCAACATGCAATAGGGCAGCGAAAAGCGAATTTCGTAGGAGCGTGGCGACTTTGAATTTAGTTAGCCCTAAGACCCGGAGTGAATGCCACCGTCTTGGCAATGGGAGGACCCGCCATAATGAACCTTGTAGATGTACTCATAACCTGCCTCCGAGACACGACGGAGAACATCAGACCTACGCTTTACCCACGATGCAAAGGGTTGCGAACGGTTGCGACGGTTTGTTTTCGTTCGATCCTCAATGATTCCGGTCAAGATATATGCCCGCTGTTTACCTTTGGTATCTGTGATGACTAACACGCCGCTATCGCCGACCATTCCGTAAACCGTCCCTGTTTTATTGAAGACGCGGACACCTTTGGGAATACAGGTTTTATCATGGAGGCGATTCATCTTCGGCAAGCCCAAATAGTACTTCATTTTAGCGGAATACGGAAGATGGCCAAGCCACAACTGATTGTAAAACCGATTCATGTCATGTGCTGAAGTCTTATTCCGGTAGGTGCGGCCTCCGGACGGGATATATTCAACAATGTGAGTATGTTCAAGATAAGGATAATGTCTTTTTAAGATTCGATTTACGGCGCGGGGACCGCCTAACAGCCTGATAAAATAGTTGGTTGATGAATTGTAACTTTTCTGAATCATCCGGCGCAAATGAAGTCGATTTTTATTTGTATGTTGTAAGCGCTTATGTTTTACCTGATGAAAATACGCGAGCATGACGAAGTTCTTGATCAGGGAGGCAGCCATCATCGGCCGATCTTCGTTAATTGAGACCACCTTCTTCTGTTGTGAAATATCGAAGATGACAAAGCTGGTTCGATCTGTTTGGGAAAGTATTCCACGTCGTCGAAGCCTTTTAATATATCGATCTATCTCCGCTTCGAGAAGAGAGTCCACAGCAGAACTTCGCTTGTGTGAACCGGAATCAATGCTATTGGGCTTTTCTATAAATACATACCCTTGGTCGCGGATAGGGCACGCTGAGTGAACTCCTTTCTGTTTTGACACGCCAGCCTGATATAGCAACCGAGCATGATGCTGCGCGACCCGGTAAGTTGTCTGATAGCTTCCATTTCGATCATAAATCACACCGTAAACGCCGTTCTTGTTGCGTACAATCCCAACTCTTTTCGCGACGTCATCCCCGAGAACTTTTTTGACCTTGCCTGCGTATGCTTTAACCGCCTTCAATGAACCTTTTGTCCAGAAATAGCTTACATCGTAATTCCCCGCTGCCAGCGTAGACAAAGGCAGCAGGAAAATGATTAAACAACAAACTACCCATCCATTCCTAGCTTTTGCTGCCATCGGTGGAGGTTTTAACGTATCACCATTTAATGGAAAGACCATAGTACTTCCTTCGTGCGGAGATGTTTCTGCTTCTACATTGTAGGACAACGAGAGAAATATCTCTACGTTTCATAGTTACTTCGAAACGAATTGTTTTATATCTTGACGGGATTGCTCACTTCAGTGGTAAAAGCGGATCGTTCAAATAGTATATCATTGATGTACCAACCCATCCATGATAAAAGTTATATAACCTCCCTTTTGGCTTGAATTATCAGACATCGTAATATATACTCAGTGGTTGGAAGTGCGCTATGTAGGCACATCATTGGCGTCTTGATTATCCAGCAGCCAATATCAAATCTGAGATTTTCCTGACGTAAAATCAAGCATTCACTCCTTATAACGGTGCAAAGAAATGGAGAATCAATTGCTTTACAAAAACGAAGAGGAAATATTCGACGTCAAAGAGATTTCGGTGATTTTTGCAACGATTGGTGGATTTGAAGTCCCCTCAACGGCAAGCATGGACGAAATCGAGGAGGTATCTCTGCGCAAGGAGGAGTTAAATAAGGAGTTGAGTCAGATTATTTATAGATGTAGTGGTCTGGTTGATAAAATCATTCGCGGCTTCTTTATGGCAACTTTTGGAACACAATCCTCTGATGCAGACCATCCCATCCGTGCCGTTTTCGCAACGATGGAGATTCTTCAAGTGGTCGAAAATTTTCAAGGGGCGTTACTGTTTCGTGCTGAATCAAGGCATCAAACCGATTTAGATAATCAGAATATCTCCCAAGAATTACGGCGTGAGTTTGCAGCCAATGACACGTCACTTTCTGACGATGTGACCGTTTCAATACAGCAACGAGGAGCTCGATGGTTAATCACTGACCGAGGCACTCATCAAACTTACTCCGTTTGGCATTCTGACGATGAATGTCTCGTTTATCGAGGAGCAAAGATTCATATTGGCATCAATAGTGGTTCGGCTTGGGTTGGGAAACTAACTGCCGGGGAGTATTGGCAGACAACGGTAATCGGGAATACCGTCAATCTCTCTGCTCGCCTTAAAACCAAGGCGGAATTGAATCAGATTGTTGTCAGTCCCACGACTTACGAATTAACAAAGGATTTCTTTGTTTACGACTCTCTTGCTGCTGTCCCTTTGAAAGGCATTGCGAATCCTGTGCCAATCTTCGCACTCAAGGCGAAAAGCCCCCAACTTGAAAAGAAGATAGTTATTCTTACAAGTCAAGAAGATAGGCATAGTCAAATGGTCCAGAATAGAGTTGAAGCGATTCCTCCCCACCTACGAGATAAAATCAACGCGGCGAAGCGTACCATCAAGGGTGAGCGGAAGATGGTGACAATGTTGTATTCAGATCTTTCTGGATTTACTGAGCTGTCGGAAAAGTTTGAAAGTGAACCGGAAAAAATTGCCAAGCTGATGGAGATGTGTCAT
>JADFGN010000341.1 GCA_022567695.1 Candidatus Poribacteria bacterium
ATCTTTGGCATCGTGCGGATGCATCCCGACAGTGGCGTAGACCTGTTCATGTCGTTCCGCAAGTGAGATTGCGCCACGGCTGGTCTCCAGGTCGAATCCGATTGTCAAAATTGCGTGGACTCCAGCGGAATGCGCTCGTTCTAAAACGGCTTCGCGGTCCTCGTCGAATCGATCAAGTTGAATGTGCGCGTGCGAGTCAATGAGCATGGTAAATTGTCCGGGTTTTGAGCTTGATTTTGTCGGTACCTCGAAAGCGTTCCTCGCCAACCAAATCGATGAGGGAAGGGGTATAATTCGGATCCTCTTTTTGTTTCTGTTGCACCTTGAGTTTGCGATACTCTTTCCGAAGCTGTTTGAGCTCATCTTCAAGGGCATTGATTTTAGCTTCCATTTTTTCCAGAGTCATTAGTTTCTCTCCCTCCTTTCGTTACATGAGGTCTTCCATTCACTTTGATGCTTCCTACATCAACGGTGTGCGGATGGCCGTCTCCAGAATGTGAGCCCGCGGCGGTTGCGTGACGAGGAACAGAATCAGGTCCGCGACATCCTCTGGCAACGTCAAATGTTCAATGACATCATCGGGGTGGTTATCGCGGCGCATCTTCGTATCAACGGGACCAGGGCAGACGACGTAGGCTTTGACACCGTGCGGACTTCCCTCGTTATTTGTGGTCTCGGTGAGGCCGACGACGCCAAACTTTGAAGCGCAGTACGCCCCACCGTTGCGGTGTCCGTGTTGCCCAGAAATCGACGAGACGTTGACAATATGCCCGTATTTCCGATCGCACATGTGACTGAACACCGCTTGTGTGCAGAGAAAAACGCCTTTGAGATTGACGGCGATATTGAGATCCCAGTCCTCTTCACGAATCTTGGGAATCGGGTTGTGAATGGCGACGCCTGCATTGTTGACGATAATATCCACTTTGCCAAACTCGTCAATGGTTTGCTGAACCATTGCATCAACCTGATCTTTGTACCTCACGTCGGTCGGGATTGCAAGGGCTTTGCGACCAATCCCCCGAACTTCGTCCGCAACCGCTTCAATCTCAGAGTTCGTTCGCGCCGACAGCACAATATCCGCCCCCTCTTGTGCAAATGCAAGCGCGGTTGATCTCCCAATCCCGCGTCCTCCACCAGTTACAATTGCGACGTGATTTTCGAGTTTCATTTCGATCTCCTGTAATTTTGACCGCTTGATTCTATAATTCGCTTTCACCATTTCTTAAGGAACTGAAATCTAAGTTATACGTTTCGACCCCCCTATTTATCTATCGTCTCCGGGCTCGACGATCCCCCTATTTATCTATCGTCTCCGGGCTCGACGATCCCCCTTGCCAAGGGGAGAACTGTTCCCCTCCTTGGCAAGGAGGGGCTAGGGGAGGTCGGGCAATGGTACGAGTTATTTAATCGCAATTCTTAGTCCAATTGATATCTACAGCCGCGTAACCCCAACGAAAAGTAAAGCGTGAAATATTTCACGTTTCACGCTTTGCGTTTCATTTTCGTAGCTTGTCAATCATCGCAAACAAGCTTTGGAGGCAGATTCGAGACGCTTCCTCCCCAGCTTCCGAGAATGCCTGCCCACCCGGACGATTGAGTAAATCGTCGTCGATTTTTAGGGTTGGACGCCAGTGTGTCTCCAGGCACAGATGCCCTTCGTAGCCGTCATCAACAAACGCTTGAAGCTGTCCCTGCCAATCAATGACGCCTTCACCGACAGGAACAGATTCCATCTCGCCAGTTTCGGGATTTTTCCCAGCGTCCTTTAAGTGCGCATGAATCATCAGCGGTTTGAGCCGGTTGTAGGCATCTGGATAGGGCGTTTCGCCGCCTTTTGCGTGTGCCTCATTCGCTGGGTCCCAGATGGAACGAACATTGGGTGAATCGATTTCCCGAATAAATCGCTCGGTCAATTGAGCCGTCCGAAGCGATGTAGACGATTCGTTTTCCATGCCCAGCACGACGCCTTCCCCTTCAGCAATCTGAAGCGGTTCAGCATAGGATGAGATAATTTCGTCCCAACGCTCCTCTGTCTTTTCGGTATCCCAAAAGACGAAGGTACGGATCAAATTGGCATCGAATGCCTTTGCCAACTTGATGCACTGTTTCAGGATGCCGATGTGCTCCTTCCGTTCCTCCATATTGTCAATATCACATTTGAAGAAAGGCGAGGAGATCCCAATGATTTGGATGTCTGTGCCGTCGAGGATACGCTTCATTTCGTCAATATCCCCATCCGTTAATTCCTGTGGGGGTTTGTCCCATACGGATCGAATCTCGATTGAATCGAGGTTGAATTCTTTGGAGACATTGACGACCGTTTGAAAATCTTGTGATATTTCGTCACCGATAACACCAACTTTGAACATCTGTTTTCTCCTTAATTAAATGACAGAATCACAATTTATGACCTTTTAACTCGCAGAAATGAGGCTTGAGATTTGATCGTTCTCGATTTGCCTCCTGAGCGATTCATCCAAACACCTCTCAGGAAACCTATGCTACTGCGCCGTATATCCGCCATCAACAACCAATGCAGTCCCGGTGACAAACGAAGCGTCATCGGAAGCCAGAAACAGAATACCGTGGGCGATCTCACTGGGTTTGCCAAGGCGGTTGAAGAAACACGCCTCCCCCCAATGCTTGTTTGCATCCTCAAGCGAAAAATTCATATCGGCCATCACCCGTTCAAGTGCAGGTGTATGGATGACGCCCGGACAGAGGGAATTAACACGAATATTGAAGGGCGCGAGATCCATGGCAAGGCATCGCGTGAAATTGAGAATCGCCGATTTGGAGGTGTTGTAAGGTACATAGTCCGGTTGCGCGATGAAAGCACTGATGGAAGCGATGTTGACAATCGCGCCACCGCCACCGGTCTTCATCGCAGGGATTACCGCCTTCACGCAGAACGCAGGGCCCTTTACATTGACGCCAAGGATCTTGTCCCAATCTTCCTCAGTGGTGTTTTCAACTCGTTTAAATATGAATGCCGCAGCGTTGTTGACGAGAATATCGATCTTTCCAAAACTATCCAGCGTCGTATCGGCTATCTTTTGGGCGTCCGCCTCTTTGGAGACATCGGCTTCAACAGCCACTGCTTCTCCGCCTGCTTCTTGAACAAGTCGCACGGTCTCGTTTGCGCCGGCGGGATTGATGTCGGCGACCACGATTTTCGCACCTTCCTCCGCAAGGAGTTGAGATGTGGCTCGCCCAATCCCTGATCCACTACCTGTGATAATGGCAACTTTATCTTTTACGCGCATCGTTTTTCCTTTCGTGTTCGACTACTTTTGAACCTTATAAATCCTCGGAATTCCAAATTTCCTCAAGATTCAGTACAAATCCAGGCAACACAGGTTCACCAGAAACCGCTTTCGGATTTTCCAAACACTCAACGGGGTCGTGCGGACGATAGATATGAACCTGCTTTCGCTCCGGATCGATCAGCCACCCCAATTGAGCCCCGTTATCGATGTATTCCTGCATTTTGTCTTGTAGATTTCTTACACTATCCGATGGCGAGCGGAGTTCGATAACAAAGTCAGGACAGAGCGGAAGAAACTTTTTTCTTTCATTCGCGGTCACTGTAGTTAATCTTGATCGCAAAATCCAGGCCGCATCAGGGGAACGGGTGGCACCATTTGGAAGTTTAAAACCTGCTGAAGAATCAGAGGCAATTCCACTTCCATCCTGTTTTGCCCACGTATTTAGAGCCATGTTCAGATCTGAGTTTCGCCGTCCCGTTTCCCAGCCTGTCGGTGGCATAATGATTAAATCCCCTTTTGATGTTTGTTCAATCCGTAAGTCCCGGTTGAGTTGACAGAATTCAAAGAATTGGTCGTCTGTCAGATCGATGACAGGCCAAAGACGGAGGCGAAGTTGTGAGGATGAATCAATCGTAGGTTGTGCTTTAATCATCGTTAAGTACCTAAGAGAAAAAGTTCAGTCGTTCATTGATGAAGTTCTCAAAAACCTGACTGCCAAATTTTTTGGAGCTCGAGTACAAATCCAGACAACACGGGGTCACCAGAAATGGATTCCGGATTTTCCAGGCATTCAACGGGTTGGTGTGGACGATAAACGTAAACTTGCTTTCGCTCCGGCACAATCAGCCACCCCAATTGAGCCCCGTTATCAATGTATTCCTGCATCTTGTCCTGTAGGTCTATCACGCTATCCGACGGCGAGCGAAGTTCGATAATAAAGTCGGGACAGAGCGGAAGGAACTTCCGTTTTTCCTGTGGTGTCAGAATAACTAGCCTTGACCGCAAAACCCAAGCGGCATCAGGAGAACGGGTCGCGCCATTCGGAAGTTTGAAGCCACCTGATGAATCGAAGGTGACGCCTTTTCCATCCTGTTCTGCCCAAATTCCTAAAGCAACGGCAAGCTTTGAGTTTCGATGGCTGGTTTCTCCGCCTGTTGGTGGCATAATGATTAAATCCCCTTTTGATGTTTGTTCAATCCGCAAGTCCCGGTTGAGTTGACAGAATTCAAAGAATTGGTCGTCCGTCAGATCGATGACAGGCCAAAGACGGAGGTGAAGTTGTGAGGATGAATCAATTGTCGGTTGTGCTTTAATCATGGTGACAATCCTCCTTTCATCTTTCGCTATAAGAAGAGGCCCCAGTCATGGGCATTTTTCCGCCGATTCTCTAGACCGGTTGGATACGAACCGGGCAGACTTTGAGCTCAGCCGTCTCCGTGATCGGGTCGTAGCCTGAACCCGTTAGGATGTTCACAGGCACGTCACTGAAGCTGAAACTGGCGAACACCGTGCCACGCGGAGAACGCTTAGTCGCCTTCACTCGGATTTTTACAGCACCACGGCGGCTGGACATTTCGCACCAGTCGCCATCTGTGAGTCCCCATTCCCCAACGTCGTCGGGATGTACCTCAAGAGTCTCTTCGGGAAGCAGATAGTCAATCCCCTGGGAGCGTCCGGTTTGAGTGCGCGTGTGGTAGGACGCAAGCCGACGGCCGGTTGTCAGCCAAACCGGAAATTCCTCGTTGATTGTCTCTGCTGGGTCGCGATAGTTGACACACGTAAAAATGCCGCGTCCGTTTATGAATTCCCCCTCATGCAGTCGGGGCGTGCCGGGATGGTTCTTGTGAGGAACAGGCCACTGGTACTCGCCTTTGTCAATCCGATCCCAATCAAGCCCCGCGTATATCGGCGAAACGCTACAGAGTTCATTAAAGATCTCCTTTGGGGAGGCAAACTCGAAGCCCTGGAAACCGAGACGTTTGGCAATCTGGCAGAGAATCCACCAGTCGGGCTTTGCTTGGCCGGACGGTGGAACCGCTGCCCGGACACGCTGGACGCGGCGTTCGGTATTAGCACAAACTCCGTCGGTCTCAGCCCAAGCCGTCGCTGGCAGGACAACATCGGCGAGTTGTGCCGTTTCCGTTAGGAAGATGTCGATGACAACGAGATGATCAAGGCTCTTGAGGGCATGTTCGCAGTGCTTGCGGTCCGGATCCGATAACAACGTGTTCTCGCCATCAATGAGCATTGCCCGAATCTGGTCGCCACAAAGATTAAGTGCTGTGACCTTCGTGATGCCTTTCTCTAAATCAATCTCCCGTCCATAGAGTTCCTTGAACTTTCTCTGGTTTGCTTCGTCCATGACGGACTGGAAACCAGGGTAGTTGTTCGGAAGTGCGCCGCTGTCCCCTGCGCCCTGAATGTTGTTCTGGCCACGCATCGGATTGATGCCAGTTCCTTCGCGACCGATATTACCTGTCATGAGAACGAGGTTGCAGAGACTTTGCACGTTCTCGACGCCACAGATATGTTCGGTGATGCCGAGTGTGTAGTAGATTGCACCCTTATCCGCGGTGCCGTACCAGATTGCGGCGGCTTCAATATCCTTCGCAGGTACCTCCGTGATCTCTTCCGCCCATTCTGGCGTGAACTGTGTGACATGTTCATAGAAGGCGTCAAAATCGACTGTTCTTTCTCGAATGAAGTCTGCGTCAATCAATCCCTCACGGGCAATAACATGCGCCATCCCAAGCAACAGGGCGGCATCCGATCCGACCCGAAGCGGGAGATAGAGGTCTGCGTATTCCGCCAATCTGATGCGTCGTGGATCGGCGACGATGAGCTTTGCTCCCCGCGCGACAGCTTTCTTAATGCCTGTGGCTGCGACCGGATGGCACTCGGTCATGTTTGTCCCGATACAGAAAATGACGTCGGGTTTTTGCATATCAACAAGCGGATTAGACATCGCTCCACGTCCGATTGTGGCTGCCAGACCGGCAACCGTCGGCGCGTGTCAGGCACGGCTACAATTGTCAATGTAGTTCGTCCCAAATCCTACACGGATAAACTTTTGCATGAGGTAATCTGCCTCGCTCGGCGTACGGCCGGAGGAGATCCCGTAGATGCTGTGTCTGCCGTGCTTCTCTGCCGTTTTGCGGAAACCATCTGCTACACGGTCAAGCGCTTCATCCCAACTCGCTTCGTGGAGTTCGCCATCGTCTCCACGAACGAGTGGCATACTCAATCGGTCTGGGTGCTGGACAAAATCGAAGGCGAATTGTCCCTTGACACAGAGTGCTCCCTTGTTGGCGGGGCCGTCCATTGCCGGAAGGATGCCAACGATCTTCTCTTCTTTGGTCAAAATATCAACCGAGCATCCGACCCCACAGTAGGGGCAGATAGTACGGGTTTTCTCGATTTCGCCTGGAAGGTCTATGGCACGCATCGCCTTCTTATCACCGAGGGCTCCGGTTGGACAGGTTTGCACACATTGCCCGCAGAAGGTACACGCGGAATCCTTCAAAAGCCCGTTGAATTCGGTCGTAATCTGCGTGCTGAATCCTCGGTCCATGATGTTGATCGCGTAGTCTCCTTCCTGCTCAGCGCAAACACGCACGCATCGGTAACAGGAGATGCAGAGGTCATAGTCGCGCAAAATAAAAGGATTGTCGTCGACGGTATTGCTCGTCCCCGACTTCATGCCTGCAAAGCGCCCTGTGCGCGCCTCGTAGCGATCGACGAGGGTTGTGAGTTCTTGCGAGGCATAGCCACGTAATGGATGGACATCAAGTTCACGGTTTTCGGAGGCAACCATCTCAAGCAAGACCTTGCGGTATTTTTCGATCTCCTCGGTTGCTGTCTGGACGACCATGCCGGGTGTCGCTTTCGTGGTGCATGAGGCAACTGGGTTTCGCGCCCCCTCAAGCTCAACGACGCATAGGCGGCAACCCCCGAAGGGATCAAGGCGCGGATCGTAGCAGAGGGTCGGGATGTGCTTTTGCTGACGCTCTGCGATTTTGTAGATTGTTTCCCCTTCGGTAAAGGTTACGGCTTCACCGTCGAGAGTGATTGTGGAAAGTTTATTCTTTCTTTGGTTTGTATTCATTATTTTATTCCTTAATCTTTTTGTCAAGACCTTTTTCGTTGATAATCCTCTATCCAACGAACAGAAGCAAAATGGAAATGTAGTACATTGTAAAGCCGCCGATCGCCTGTCCACAGTTCGACCCCTTCCCGTTCGGCAAGTGCAACATATATGCAATCATAAGCGCGCTGGTTGTGCTGTTGAGCAATCTCAAACGCTCTTGTGGCAATTGATGCCGCATCAAACAGCAGGAAGGGCAGCGCCAACAGGTCTCGAATAGCATTTTTCGCTTCGGCTTCGCTCACTCGTCCACGCCTGTGGGCACGAAGGAAAGCACTCATCACCTCTGACTGTAAGAGATTCGGAGCGCAAAGTTCCACAGCCCGATTCTGCCAATCAAGAAGGAGTTCTTCCGCTTCATCTGCATAATCTTCGGTGGTGATTTTCCATTTTACGATGACGCTGCAATCTACCACCAATCGTTCTAAGATCTGAGCCATGTATCGGGGTGTTCCTCCTGCTCCATTTTGTCCTCTTCGATGATTTCAGCCATACCGACGCAACTGGTAATACGGTTGGCCAGTACTTGGGCGAATACTTCTTGCCGTGTCAACTTCACCCCAACGCCCTCGGAAATGTCGGTGACAGTAAGCATGACTTCTTGTCCTTCTGGCAAGTCTAAATCTTTGAGTGGTTTGAAGATTCCGTTGGTGAACGTTGCTTTAACAATCGTGTCCATGTTTTCTGCTCTCCTTTTGTTGCCCCATCTTGTTGTTTGGTTTTGAAATGGGCTTTGAGCATTTCAATCGATCACGCAAACGACTGGATAATCAATCGTATTGGTTGCTCACGTGCTGCGCAACCTGTTCTGGAAAATACTTCATCAGACTCTCCGTAATATTCGGCGCAGCCGTTCCGAGCCCACAGGCACTTGTCGCTTTCATCGCCTGACCGATGTCAGTTACTTCGTCGATCCATTTTTTCAACGCTTTCGGGCCTGCCTTCCCAGCCAGACGTTCAGTGAGTCGTTGCGTT
>JADFGN010000342.1 GCA_022567695.1 Candidatus Poribacteria bacterium
TGCTGTTTCTGACTTTCAAATTGTAGCAGATAGGAGAGCATGCGTCAATGTCTTTATCATGACCAAAATCCATTGACATCATCGGAGAACTATGCTAATTTATCAGAAATATAAAATTGTAAGTGAATTCGCCGAGTTATCCTCTGCCAGTATGAAACAATTGAGGAGTTACTATAATGGTTTTGTGAAACCCTAAAGTTGTAGAGGTTAAAGATGGTTACTATCTATTGCATGCGCTTCATCTTTTTTATGTTAGGAATTTGCCTGCTGATGGTTTATGGATGTACGGATATTCGCGCTTCCAATCCGTCTAGTTCTCGTTCACCGATCCAGCAACCAGTCGATGTCGAAACCGATGAAATACTTCCGCTCGAATTGGGAATGGTGACAATACCGGCCGGTGAATTTTTGATGGGCAGTGAAAAGGGAGAACGGGATGAGCGTCCTGTTCACATCGTACTCCTTGAGGCTTACGAAATCGATCAATACCCGGTAACCAACGAACAGTACGAAAGATTCATGAAAGCAACGAATCAACCGGCACCGCCTCACTGGAAAGATCGGAAATTTAACCAGCCGCGTCAGCCTGTCGTTGATGTAAGTTGGTTTGATGCTGTTGCCTATTGCAAATGGGCGGGCAAACGATTACCAACAGAAGCGGAGTGGGAAAAAGCAGCTCGGGGAGGATTGGTGCAAAAGGAATATCCTTGGGGGGATGAATCGCCAACGGGACGCGCAGATTTCGGTGGGAAACATAGTGCCCCGCTGCCTGTTGGCAGTTTTACTCCGAACGGATATGGGCTATACGATTGCGCAGGAGGCGTATGGGAATGGTGTTTGGATTGGTACGATCCGGAATTTTATTCATTTAGCCCCAAGTTGAACCCTATTGCTTTTGAAACAGGTGGTGCTCGTGTACTCCGTAGCGGAGCATGGAACAACAAGCGAAGTGCTCTGCGCGTAGCGAATCGCAATTGGCAGCGGCCGAAACCGGCTCCTCCTCGCTCTGGATTTCGCTGTGTTCGAGATCTGCCTTAGCCCTTCAACGTAGCGGTTGCAGATTATCCCAATCGCAATCGAGGCAAAAATAGCTGTCCTCGCTGATTCGCTGAACTTGCCCATCACACTCAGGACATTTCGACAACTTTGCTGAATTCTCAGGTTCTTGAGATATAGGAAACATTAAGAGTTGTCGCCAGCGGGGAGATTCATCAAACTCTGTTTCGAAGCTGTTCTGAACAGTATCAATGACATCTTGCGCATGAAGATTAAGTGGCGGTGGGGTACTGACGGCGAGGTCAATAAAATCACTGCGGTACACGTCGATCGTATTAGCCTCGTTGACCTGACGTATAAAAAGCGTGTACTTGCTGGGAGAGACAAGATAAGCTTCTGTATCTAGGAGTTGTGGTCTTGCCTCTACAATGAGTTCATAGTCAATATATGTCACGAGGCGTTGACTATGCCTGCCATTTATATTGTATGCGTCTAACAGTTCACGGGAACGATTCGGAGACATAAGCAGGCAATATTGACGATGGGGATATCGATTGAGAAGGTCTGTTGGTAGAAAGACCTCTGATTCGGCTATGCTCCTTAGAAAGAGGAGAAATGCTTGATAAGCATGTTCTCGGGCTTCATTCAGAATTTCAAAACGAAGATGGCGACGTGTACTATGGCTAAGCGCATGCAATTGGTGAATCTCGCATTGATGGAGAAGCATCTGCACGTCAACGTCAAGGTTCTGCTGCCGATTCTGCGAGGTAATTCGGCAAAGCCGCTCAACAGACTGATTGGTAACTTTGATAGTAAATGGAAACATGGTCATCAAATTGCCAAGCTACTTGAAGGGTTTGATTATCTTAACGTAAGTTTACCACAGCCTTGAGAACGTGTCCAGCAAAATCCTTGTCAATAGGCTTGACACCCTTTTGTGATTGAACTATAATGAATTTCAGCGGACTACGATTCTCATATTTGTTAGCTGAAAGGATGTTGGAAAATTGGGTGACTGGGCAGGGAAGGTTCATTTTCCTGAACCACCAATCCATTATCCTGTTCACTTCGCAAAACTAACGGAGGAAAAAACAGTGGCAAAAACAGTTTGTCTCGTGGGAACATTGGACACAAAAGGTCTCGAGTTTCAATTCTTAAAAGAACGTGTTGAAGCAAGCGGCGTTTCAACGTGCGTGATCGACACAGGCGTTTTAGGAGAACCACACTTCGCACCCGATATATCCGCAATCGAAGTTGCAGAGGCAGCGGGGACGTCGCTACAAGCACTTAGGGATGAAGGCGATCGGGGTAACAGCGTGGCGGCGATGGCGAATGGTGCGGCCGCGATTGTAGCAAAACTTCATGGAGAAGGAAAGATTGATGGTTTGATTTCTCTGGGTGGATCGGCAGGGACAACGATCGGGACCACAGCAATGCGCACATTGCCTATCGGCGTGCCCAAAGTCATGGTCTCAACACTCGCATCCGGTGACACGAGTCCTTACGTGGGCACGAAAGACATTACGATGATGTACTCCGTCGTAGATATTGCAGGAATTAACAGCCTCTCGCGCCAGATCTTGACGAATGCAGCGGGAGCAATCGCTGGCATGGTCAACGCAGAAGTGCCAGCGGTGGATGATAAACCGCTAATCGGTGCGACGATGTTCGGCGTTACAACCCCGTGTGTGACAAAAGCGCGGGAAGTCCTTGAAGAAGCGGGGTACGAAGTCCTTGTTTTCCACGCAACTGGTGCCGGCGGACGGGCGATGGAAGATCTCGTCAAGGGCGGATTCATCGTCGGCGTCCTTGATGCCACAACAACGGAACTCGCCGATGAGTTAGTCGGTGGGGTTTTAAGTGCGGGACCGAATCGGTTGGAGGCGGCGGGAAATCTCGGCGTGCCACAAGTTATTGCACCGGGAGCGTTGGATATGGTAAATTTTGGTCCGCCTGACACCATTCCGGAAAAATTCAGGAACCGGAAATTCTACCAACACAATCCAACTGTGACGTTGATGCGCACGACAGTCGAAGAGAACGCAGAGTTGGGGAAAATCATGGGGCGTAAGCTAAGTCAAGCCAAGGGACCCACCACGGTGATTATCCCTCGTCAGGGGGTTTCAGCAATCGATACAGAAGGGCAACCCTTCGATTCGCCGGAAGCTAGGGAGGCGTGGATCGAGAATCTGAAGGCAAGCCTTGGCGATAATGTTAGGCTGATTGAAATGAACAATCATATCAACGACGACGAATTTGCGACGAAGCTGGCAGAGACCTTGTTGGAGAGTTTGAAGCGTGATGAATGAAATTTTAACTGCTGTGGGGGCGGCCTGCCCGAAGAGCACTCCCACACACGCATATCACGTACTGCGTAAATGCGATGGGATTTGAAAGAAAATGAGCAATCCACTTGAACGCGCCATTGAAATCATTGTCAAAGTCGCAGACCCCGATCAGATTATCCTGTTTGGCTCTCGGGCGAGAGGGGACGCCAAACAGGATAGTGATTACGATCTGCTAGTTCTGAAAAATGATGTAAAACGTACTCACAAACTCGCTCAAGAAATCTATTTGAATTTTCGGAATATTGGTGCTCCTGTCGATGTGATTGTAGCCGATTCACAGAAATATCACAGTTTGAAAGATGACCCTTACTTGGTTTACAGCGATGCGGCCAAGGAAGGGAGGATAGTATATGAAAGACATTGAGAAAACAAGAGAATGGTTAAAAAGGGCAAAGAGCAACCTTGCCCATGCAAAAGTTGGGAAGGTGTTCCCGGAAATCCTCTATGAAGATCTCTGTTTTGGTGCTCAACAAGCAGTTGAAAAGGCATTGAAGTCCCTCTGCATAATGTATGGAATCGTCTTTGAACGTAGCCACGATATTTCTTATCTCATAGGATGCCTTGAAGCGGGCAATGTTGAGGTACCGGAGGCTGTTCAGCAATCTCAACTCTTGACCAACTACGCTGTGCAGACGCGCTATCCCGGTGACTATTCGCCTGTTGATGAAGCAGATTACAAGGAAGCTCTTGAAATCGCAGAACGGGTCGTCAATTGGGTTGAAAAGGAAATACACAAAGGATAAGGTGTAATACTGATTTGCGTCTATAGACACGTTTTTAGCCGCAAGATTTCCAAGCTAACAACACATAAGATGCATGTAAATATCGGGTTTCTAAACGCAAATTAGTATAAGCGGGAGGTTATTCAAATGAGCGACCCACTTAAACATGCTATCGAAGTCATTGTCAGAGTTGCAGACCCCGATAAAGTCATCCTGTTTGGCTCTCGGGCGAGAGGGGACGCCAAACAGGATAGTGATTACGATATCTGCGTGATTAAAAGTGGGATTTCACAGAGAAGAAAACTCACTCAGCAAATTTATAGATCTCTCTTCGGCGTTGGTGTACCTATTGAGGTTATCGTTGAAACACCTGAAAGGTTTGACACGCTCAAGGATAATCCATTCCTGATATACAGAGAAATTGCCAGGTACGGGCGGGTGATTTATGAAAAATGAGGATATTGTCGGCTCATGGTTAAAAAGAGCAAAAAGCAATTTAGAAATAGCAAAAGTAGGGAAAGCCTCCCAAGGAATACTATACGAAGACCTATGTTTTGATTGTCAACAGGCTGTTGAAAAATCGTTGAAAGCACTGCTTGTTTCTATCAACGTTGAGTTTCCCTGGACACATTTACTCGCGAGCCTCATTGAACTCGTTGAAGCAAACGGTATCGATGTTCCCGATAAACTCAAAGATTCTATTCCGCTGACTGAATACGCTGTCAATACACGCTATCCTGGTGATTATGAACCTTTAGATGAAACAGATTACAAGGAGGCTCTTGAAATTGCAGAATGGGTCGTCAATTGGGTTGAAAACAAAATCCTCAAAGAGTAGGGATTAAGATAGAAGAACACCAGTGAGCATGATTTTACTCTCACAAAAAACTTCAGACCACATACTTATCCTTCCCGCCACGGTGGCACCGTCCATGTGTTGAACCAGTTCCATTTCCACAATACCCTCTTTGCTGGCATTTCCAGTTCATATTCGACGCCAGCGGTAAAGGGTAATACCTCAACTTTATTGCCCACCGTTTGACGAATCCATTCGATGAAAGCCATGACATCGGTGACATTCGGGGGCCAATGCCCTTCGGGAATCGGATCTGAGATTCTATCGGTTCGGTAATGTGTTGGGATGAGAAAGCGAGGTTTCACCAAATCTATAAGTTTTACAAGTCCAGGCGACAGATTTGCCCCGCCTCCATCAATCAACCCGAGCTTCATGTGGATGAGAAAGTCTATTCGTCCCTTTATATTTTCCAACGCAGGATATGGCGCATGCAAATCGCCGGTATGCAGAAATGAGATATTTTTCTCCTTGTGAGTCACCAAATACCCGCAGGTTGGGAGTTCGGGGTGTTGATTCTCACCACTCTCTATGGTTTCAACATGAATTGGCCCAAGCGTTATCTCAGAGGGGCCGGAGAAATTCCGATCCAGACCCTGACTCTCGTTGAGATGTTTGGGATACAGAATCTGTACCTTCTCCGCAGGAACATGTTTCGTGATTGGCAGGTCACGCTCAAAAGCCGCATCCCCATAGTTTTTATCGATCGGCTGTGCGGGCGTGATGCAACCGGGGTTTACAAAGAGCTTCTTGAAACGTTCCCCGCTGCAAAGCTTCTTCAGGGTTTGGGGGTGACAATGATCAAAGTGTTCGTGAGTAATAAAAATGTAGTCATAAATTGGTTCAGCGTTCTTAAGGTTTTCGCCGAAAAGGTAGGGATCAAACGCAAAATTGACATCACCCAAGATGACGTCAAAAGCACCACAGCCCCACCATCGCAGAAATGTATTTGTCATATTTATCCGACCTCGTGAAAAAATTCAGTTGATATAAATTATGAGTTGTGATATGGTGTGAGTTGTGCTATCATGTAGCTCGAAATGGTCGTTCTTTCTAAAAAATAAATGGTGTTATACAAAGAAACTGATTAGAGAGGTGTTTACATGCCAAATGCCCTTTTAGTTTACCCGGAATTTCCCCCGTCCTACTGGGGATATAATTATGCTTTAGATTTTGTCGGAAAGAAGTCATCTATGCCACCCCTCGGATTATTGACGGTGGCGGGGATGTTTCCAGAAAACGACTGGAATCTCAAAATTGTTGACATGAATGTAAAATCTCTAACGGACGAAGACCTAGCGTGGGCGGATTATGTGTTTACGTCCACAATGATTGTGCAGAAGGACTCGTTATATAAGATTATCAGGCGATGTAACAAATTAGACATACCCGTCATTGCTGGTGGGCCACACCCAACTTCATATCAAGAGGAGATCGAAAAAGAGGCAGGGGGTACTGTGGCTCACTTCGTTGCTGGTGAGGTTGAGCATATTTTTCAAGATTTCCTCACGGATGTCCTGAATGGAACAGCAAAGGTGGTTTATGAAGGCCCAAGAACCGAACGGCGTGTGCAAACGGATATCACAAAAGCTCCATTGCCTCGGTTTGATCTTCTCAATCTGAACGACTACGGCTCAATGATGGTTCAGTTTTCCAGAGGTTGTCCCTTTGACTGTGAATTCTGCGACATCACCAAATTGTTTGGGAGGATTCCGCGTACCAAGACGAATGAACAGTTTTTAGCCGAATTCGATCTCCTGTATGAACTCGGCTGGCGGGGTTCGGTGTTTGTTGTTGATGACAATTTCATCGGTAACAAGCGCGACGCAATGCGTCTTTTACCGGCTATCACTGAATGGCAAAAAGAGAAAAACTTTCCGTTTAAGCTCTATACCGAAGCGAGCATCAATTTGGTAGAGATTCCCGGTATGTTGGACGCCATGGCTGACTCTGGATTTACCATGACGTTCGTTGGTATTGAAAGTCCTAATGATGAAGCACTCATAAAGACAATGAAGAAGCAAAATACGAGCAAGGAGGTATCAGCACGAACTTATTTGCTCAACGCCATTCAGAAAATACAAGCACATGGTATAGAAGTCACTGCTGGGTTTATCATCGGACTTGATGGTGATAAAGAGTTCCAGTCACATATTGATTTCATTCAAGAGGCGGGAATTCCAAGAGCGATGGCAGGACTCCTCTCCGCACTGAAAAAGACCAATCTCTATAACCGTCTTGAGAAGGAAGGAAGGCTGCTCCATGAGTCCACTGGGAATAACGTCAGCGTTGAGTTGAATTTTGTCCCCGAACTCGACCGTGATTTTGTCATTAGCGAATACAAACGAGTACTCAGAGAACTTTACGATCCGAGTTTGAAAAACTACTTTGACCGATGTTTGACCATGTTTAAACACTTAAAGCCGCGAAAAAGTCCGGTGAATATTAACAAAGCAGACCTTAGGGCACTCATGAAGTCAATCCAACATCAACTGCTATCTCGCAAGCAAGGGCCCAGCTATCTTTGGTTCTTGCTGCGAGTTCTCATGCGTTACCCGCAGATGTTTCCGAATGCTGTGCGAATGGCGATTTATGGGTATCACTTTGAGAAGGTGACAAGTCAACAGGTCGCCGTTGACGACTTCAAACTGTATTTAGACTCAGAACTTGCCACGTTTAAGAAAACTGTGGCTCAATTCGCTAAAGCGCAAGGCAGCCGCATCGGGGAAATTGGTGTGCATGCACAAGCACTCTCGGCACGTGTCGGCAAGCAATACGAAGAAATCCATGAGGATTTTAGACACCATGTACAAGATGCACTTCATGTCTTCCAGCAATCAGTGTTTAAGCAATATCTAGAGGCGGAGTTTGACGCATTTAAGGAAGTCGTCGCTCGATTTGCGAAAGCGCAAAGTAACCGTATCGGAGAAGTAAGCGCGTATGCACAAAGTCTCTTTAACCGTGTACACGCCCAATATGATAACCTTCACCATGACCTTCGGCATAGCGCGCAAGATGCACTCGATTCCTTCCAGAGTTCTGTGAAACTTCACCTTGAACAGTTATTTGGTCCAATTCCTCTTCAGATCCAAGAACTTGATTGAGGAACACCAAAAATACCGCATTTCTCACTCGGTTTGTCGAATTGAGGGGTGCGGTATTTTCTTTTGTGATTCACGAAGCTGGAACTATGTGTGTTCAATCGAAGGAGAAAAGACGATGATTCGGCGCGCGCTAATCAGTGTCTATGATAAAACAAATTTGGTCAATCTTGCAAAAACCCTTGCTCAGAAAAACATAGAGATTCTATCCACAGGCGGCACCGCTAAACTCCTGCGTGAATCGGGAATCGAGATTCGGGAAGTATCCGACTACACGGGGTTCCCCGAAATGCTTGACGGCCGGGTAAAAACCCTTCATCCGAAGATCCACGGT
>JADFGN010000012.1 GCA_022567695.1 Candidatus Poribacteria bacterium
AGAATGGAATTCGCCGACAAAAAAATCACCGTCTTTGGACTTCATCGTAGCGGGGTTGCAGTTGCAAAACTGCTCGACGATTTAGGGGCACGGGTACTTGTTACCGATCCAAAATCAGCCGATCAACTTCAAGGGGACATAGACGCGCTCAAAGGTCGAAAGATTGAATTCGTCCTCGGTGGGCATAATCATCATTGCATTGAAAAGGCAGACCTCATCGTCATATCGCCGGGTGTGCCGTTGGATATTCCAATTTTAGTGGAAGCACGCTCAAGAGGCGTACCGATTATTGGTGAACTTGAGGTAGCCGCCAGCGTCTGCGTCGCGCCAATCGTTGCCATTACAGGCACGAAAGGCAAATCCACCACCACGCTCTTAACGGCTGAAATTCTCAAACAAAGCGGAAAATTCCGAAAAGTCTGCGTCGCTGGAAACATTGGAGTTCCTTTGTCTGACGAAGTTCAGAATCTCACGAGCGGCGATCTTGTTGTCCTTGAGGCCAGCAGTTTTCAGCTTGAAACCACAGTGAAATTTCAGCCGATTGTGAGTGTTGTGCTGAACCTCTCACGCGATCACCTCGATCGGCATCGAACAATGGTAGCTTACCGAGCGGCAAAATTAAAAATCTGCGTGAACCAAACTTCAGAGAACTGGATGGTACTGAATGCAGATGATACGATTGTCGTAGACTTTGCAGCAGAGACGAAGGCGAAAGTCGTTTACTTTACGGATGCTTCTGTCCCTGACGTGGGAACCTATGTACAAACCGTTCCAGATTACCAGGTGTTTGTCAATTGGGCAGGAGAGCCGCATTGGATTTGTGATGTCATGGACATCCCGTTGCTCGGCCGCCATAACCTTTGCAACGTACTTGCTGCGACAGCGGTCGGACAAATTTTTGAGGTACCTGTAGGCAAGATGAGATCGGCAATCAGTGGCTTTAACGCATGCGAATTCCCTGCCCTCGAACATGCTTTTGAACTGGTCAAAACCATTAACGGCGTCCGATTCATCAATGATTCCAAAGCCACGAATGTTGCAGCAGTCAAAGCCGCGCTTGAATCACTATCAGAACCGATCGTGCTGATTATGGGCGGATACGACAAAGGCAATGACTACGAACCGTTGATTCCGCTGGTCAAGTCGAAAGCCAAAGGACTGATTTTGCTCGGCTCACATACGGAAATCATCCGAAACGCCCTTGCCTCATCTGTCGTAACATGGGATGTCGTAACGATGAGTGAAGCAGTCAGCGTGGCATATACGCACACAAAACCGGGCGATGTCGTGCTTTTATCACCAGCAAATGCCAGCTTTGATATGTTCAATGATTATAAGGAACGCGGACAAGCTTTTCGCGAGGCAGTGAATCAGCTTGAATCAACAGACATTGTGTAGATTACCTGAGTTCCTCGAGCGCATTGCTAGAATTTCTACCTCTGAAACAGATGGAAGCATTTAAAAAATATCCCTCTTATAAGGGCGGAGTCGATCAAGTTCTGCTTTTTATTACGTTATGCCTGATTGCTATCGGGATTATAATGGTCTATAGTTCAAGCAACATGCTTGCTCATAAATTATACGACGATAGCTATCGGTACTTGAAAGTGCAACTCATCGCATGTTTGCTCGGTTTAATTGGTATGTTGGTGGTATCCTATATCCCGTACCAATATTATGAGCAATATGCCAAGCCGATCCTCCTTATTTCTATTGTTGCTTTGTTACTGGTTTTTTCTCCAGTTGGCCATTACGTACGTTCTTCGACCGGTAGGCAATTTCACCGATGGATACGAATCGGTGGTATGCAATTTCAACCTGTTGAGTTGGCGAAGCTCGCATTAGTCATATATGTGTCCCAATTTCTTAGCCGCAAATCTCAAAAAATGCATAGCCTGACCCGCGGTGTACTTCCGAATATTCTAATCTTATCGGTTGTATTTATTCTGTTGTACAAACAGCCGGATTTCGGATCGGCAGTGTTATTAAGTTCAGTCGTTGTTGTGATGCTGTTTGTCGGAGGTGCTCGCTTATCACAGGTGGTCCTAATCATGGGGATTGCCTGCTTTTTCGTTTACTCTTCAGTTAAGGGAGATGACTACAAAATGCAGAGATTTCATGATTTCGTGCAATCTTTGCAATCACCATATACGGCAAATTATCAGGTCACCCAATCTGTGAGCGCATTAGCACTTGGTGGTGTGTTTGGCGCGGGGATCGGCAATAGCATCTATAAACTATTTTCTCTCCCTTATCCACACACCGACTTTATTTTTTCCATCCTCGGCGAAGAGCTGGGGTTCCTTGGATGCCTCAGCGTGATTATCCTTTTTATGTTGCTTATTTGGCGCGGCGTTCATATCGCTTTAAACGTTCAAGATGACTTTGCGAGTCTTACCGCTATTGGAATTTCCACAATCATAGGTCTACAGACTTTCGTGAATATTGGAGTTGTAACAGGCATATTGCCTACAAAAGGGATTACGCTCCCTTTCATTAGCTATGGTGGCTCCTCACTTCTTATGAGTTTAATCCATGTTGGGGTTCTGTTGAACATCTCGCGTGGAATGGGAAGAGAGGAAACTGAGAAATTGATGAAAAGGAAATTAGGAACATCGCGGCAGAAGTTTTTCCCTCTTAGCTAGGAAACTATTTTGCCGTATAGGCTAAGATTTTCTTGATTTTCAATCTTCAAATTTTCAATATCCCTTGTCATGAATAAAAGAATCATAATCTCAGGCGGTGGCACAGGCGGCCATATCTATCCGGCAATCGGGATTGCTAAAGCATTGCTACAACTTGACTCGGACATTGAAATCATTTTCATTGGCGGTACGAATCGGCTTGAATCAGTAATTGTTCCACAATATGGGTTTCGATTTCAGTCAATCTCCGTAGCAGGCTTTCCGCGTAAACTAACGTGGCAGTGGTTCCCAGTTATCGGCAAAGTCTGTTTGGGGCTGATGCAATCGTTAGGGCATATCAAGAAATTGAACCCCGGCGTTGTCATCGGGACTGGCGGCTACGTTTCCGGCCCTGTGCTTTTCGCAGCTTCATTGCGACGCATCCCGACGGTGATACAGGAGCAGAATGCCTCCCCCGGCCTGACAAATCGCATCCTGGCACGCTGGGCAAAAGCAACCTATCTCGCATTTGAAACTGCTGCGGTTCGCTTCTCGACAGACATCGTAGAAGTAACAGGAAATCCGATCCGCCCGACGATTGCCTCCTTTAAACGCAATCCGGCAACTTACGAAAAATTTGGACTAAATCCAAACTTGAAAACGGTGTTTATTATGGGGGGCAGCCAAGGGGCACACGCCATTAACCAAGTTGTAATGGACGGGTTGAGAGATTTAGCCGCCTTGAAGCAACAGATACAGATTGTTCATCAAACCGGGAAGGCTGATCACAAAAAGGTTCAGGAATGCTATACCAGTTCTTCCTTGGGACATCTCGTTCAACCCTTTTTTGATTCCATTGAGGAAATCTATAGCATCACCGATCTGATGGTTTGCCGAGCAGGTGGAATGACCGTCTCAGAACTCACGGCTTGTGGTATCCCGGCAATCTTTATCCCTTTGCCAGCCATGACTGGTAATAATCAACAATTGAATGCAAAAGCAGTCTCGGACAAGGGCGCGGGCATCGTCCTCGATCAATACACGTTGACCGGAGCAGCACTCGCGAATGAAATTTCTCAGATAATCACAGATTCTGCTCGGCTGCGGCAGATGGCAGATGCAAGTCGCTCGTTGGGAAATCCCCATGCAAGCGAAGAAATCGCCAAATCGATTTACTCCCTACTGAATTCCTAAACTTATGTTTGGCAAAACACGTCACATTTATATCATTGGTATCGGTGGTGCAGGACTCAGCGGTATTACCGAGATCTTATTAAGCTTGGGTTTCCGAGTATCCGGTGCAGATCTCCACCCCACGGAGGTCACAGAACACCTCGCGACTCTCGGTGCACAGATTTATTACAAACATGCCGCAGAACAGATTTCAGACGCAGATGTCGTTGTTATGTCCCCCGCCATCCCATCTCACAATCCCGAAATCATTGCTGCGAAAGAACGTAAAATCCCCATAATTCGTGGCGCGGAAATGCTAGCGGAGATCATGCAAATGAAGTTCAGCGTTGCCGTGAGCGGCACGCATGGTAAAACAACGACAACCGCTATGACGGCAGCGGTGCTGGATAAGCTTGATCCGACTGTCGTTGTTGGCGGCAAGCTGGTTAGTCTGGGAAGTCACGCACGAATCGGGCATGGCGAGGTAATGGTTGTCGAAGCAGATGAGGCTTACGGCTCAATTGAAAAATTCTTCCCAACGATTGCTGTAGTTACATCAGTTGATGCCGATCACCTTGATTATTACAATAGCGTCGAGGAAATTGGCGAGACCTTTCTGAAATTTATCAACAAGATTCCTTTTTACGGTGCCGCGGTGCTGTGCTTGGATGGGGAAAACATCCAGCAACTCATCCCCCGTGTTGAGAAGCGATATGTCACGTATGGTATCGAGACCCGTGCGGATGTGATAGCAGAGGGTATTCGAATTGAAGGACCAACCGCCCACTACTTGGTGCGCGCTAATGAGGAAATCCTGGGTGAGATACATATCAAAATGCCAGGGCATCACAACATCTCTAACTCGCTGGCAGCGATTGCCGTTGGCCTTGAATTAGATGTGCCATTTGATCAGATTCAAGCCGCTTTGAAATCGTTTCAAGGAGTTCACCGCCGCTTTGAAACGATTGGGCAAGTGAATGATATTATCGTAATTGATGATTATGCGCACAATCCTGCCAAGCTTAGAGCCACTTTTCGCGCGGCGCGTGAGAGTTATAATCGTCGCATTGTCGCTGTTTTTCAACCCCATCGCTATCAACGGGTGAAGCATCTTGCTGAAGAATTTTCTCGTTCATTTTACCAGACAGATATACTGATTGTGACCTCGATCTATGGGGCAGGGGAAACGCCAGTTGAAGGCGTCACAGCGGAAAAGTTGGCACAAGCGATTCAAGCGCACGGTCATCGTCATGTGATTTATACTCCCGACAAAAGCGAAATCGTAGATGTCTTAATGGGGTTGGTTCGCTCAAACGATATTGTAATCACGGTCGGGGCAGGGGACATTTGGCAAGTGGGTCGGGAGTTGTTAGCCAAACTCCGCCAGGTCTATGAGTAAAGATAGAATGTGACATTGTCGTGTTAGGTCAATCCTGCGGCTTTGTAAGTTACTGATTGTAGGTTTATGGTTTAATGCGAATTTCATCAAGAAAATTATCCAATCAGCACCCAAGAAGATATCCGAAGTTAGAACGCAAGAGTTGGCGCATATTTACTTGGGCAGTGGTGTTCACGGTCGGCGTACTATTTATTTATCATTTCATTTCTGAGCAAGGCTTTCTTAGTGTGAAACAAATCGCAATTGCTGGAAACACCCATTACACGCAAACCGAGATTATCACCGCTTCAGGGTTGAATTATCAGCGGGATAATGTTCATACAATTTCAGCGCGTCAAATTGAAAGAGAGCTTAAGCAGAAGTTAAGCTATATTAAAAATGCCGATATTTCAAAAAATGTCATGAAGCGCTCCTTAACCATCCAGATTACGGAGAGAGAACCAGCGGCAGTATTGAAATATTATCTCAATGGCGGCCTCCTTTTTGTTCTGGTAGATTTTGAAGGTTATGTGTTAGAATATAAATATAGTAGTTCCCCACAGGCTCCCGATGCAATCGTTACGATTATTGGTGCTGGACAGCAAATATCTGAACTCCAGCTTGGGAATCGAGTTTTCTCCGATCATGTGCAATTGGCATTAAAAGTGCTGCGTGTTGCTGTCAACTTACCCCCTGAAATGGTCTCCGGGTTGCATACAATTGATGCAAATCAGCCTGATAAAATTACTCTCCAATTTGATAACTTGCCAGTGGTATGGCTCGCATCCGATTTCATTGAAGCAGGGCTTCATCATATTGATCTTTTTTTTAAACAGCAGAGGATAATCCTTCAGAAAAGGAAACCAACTTCAAACCGTCTAGGTGACTATTTAGATGCAAGATTTAAAGACGCTATCTATTGGGGGAACAAACAACGTGGCTAGGGAGGATATTGTTGTTGGACTGGACATTGGAACCAGCAAGATCGCTGCGATCATTGGAAATACATGGCAGGGAGATACGGAAAAGATTGAAATCATTGGCGTCGGACACGCACCGTCCGACGGTCTGCGAAAAGGGATTGTTGTTGACGTTGATCTCACAACGGCTGCTATTCGGCAATCCATTGCTGACGCAGAGCTGATGGCGGGGATTGAAATTGGATCCGTCTTTGCCGGAATTGCCGGTGGTCACATCACCGGACAGACCTCGCAGGCGACCATTGCAGTCGCTGGCGCAGGGCATGAAATTACACAAGTCGACGTAGATCGGGCGATCAGTGTCGCCGAAGCGGTTTCCATTCCGGCTGAACGAGAGGTACTCCACGTCATTCCCCAAGGTTTCATTGTTGACAATCAAGATGGGATTAAAGATCCGGTGGGTATGTCCGGCATTCGACTTGATGCCTACGTTCACATTGTTACAGGAGCTGTCGCTTCTGCTTTGAATCTTGTCAAAAGTATTAACAACGCAGGGATTACCGTTGAAAACATCGTTTTAGAGCCGATTGCTTCTGCTGACGCGGTACTATCCAATGAGGAACGCGAGATTGGCGTTGTCCTTGCTGATATGGGCGGCGGAACCACAGATATCGTGGTCTACAAGGATGGTGCGCTTCACCACACCTCTGTGCTTGCACTCGGTGGCGACCATGTGACCAACGATATTGCCACAGTATTGAGAATGACACCGCAGGAAGCAGAACGACTCAAATTGAGCCGTGGGTGTGCATGCGTGGATCTTGTTGATCAGCGCGACACGATTCCGATTTCAAGAGTCGGTGGCGCGCGACGACCATCCTTCTTGCAAGTTAGGGATTTCGCCGAGATCATCCAATATCGTATGGAGGAGATCTTATCCCTCATTCATCAGGAAATTATAAAAAGCCATGTGCCAGTTCCTGCTGGCGTGGTTCTGACCGGTGGTACCGCACTCTTTGATGGTTTGCTTGAGCTTGCGGAACGGACTATTCCTTACCCCATACGGATTGGCTATCCGCGTCCCCTTAAAGGTTTAACAGACCGTGTCAACAGCCCGATTTATGCGACGGGTGTGGGCCTCGTTATTTATGGTGCAATGAAACGATATAGTGAACCACATAGGACTTTTATCAAAGGCAACTTGTTCGATCAAATCCTCAAACGCATGAAAGATTGGTTCAGGGATTATTTTTAAGAATCATTTCTAGGCAAATTAAGCACCAGAGTTGACGGTAAATTATCCATAAAGGAATACAGGTACTAACTTTATAATCCATAACTGGCCTCCCCTAGCTTTCTCGACTTTTCTCATCAAGGTCCGAACTTGAGCCAAGCTCTACAGTACCCTATTCCAGCATTTTCGGCAAGCCGAAATCAGACAAGTTGTAACTTAGCGTTGTCAAGTTATATTCACTTGTGCTATACTATGTCAGTTTGAACCGATTCAAAGGCACTGATTAATCTCGGCAATTTAATAGTGACCTTGAGAAAAGGAGGAACTGGTGAGTCAAATCTAACGCTGTTTTGCGTTTTTGTATGGAACCAGAAAGGTTGATGAACGAGGATTCAAAAAACGAACAGATAAATACAGACCATTCGGTTGTAGACACGGAAGGAACTCAGGAGGTTGAAGCTCAAGAAGAACTTGACCCCCCTACAACGGAGTTGGAAGAAAGCGGCACAAATGCCTCACCATCTGCTGAACAGCATCTCCCTGAAGATGCTGAGACAGATGTGGAGGAAAACCCGGAAAGAGCAGTTGTAGAAGAAAGTGGTGAGGAGGTTATCCCATCGAAGATATCTGAAGAGGAGCAAACCTCGGTGGTCGAGGAAAAGCCTGCAACTGATGAGGTGGTAGAGGCAGGTGAAGCCCCTTCTTCGGATGAAACTTCAGATACAGCAACGGACACGGGAATGTCTGATGCAATGACTTTAGAGTCTCTTGAACAAGCATATGATAATTCGCTCAAAGCTTTTACTGATGGTGAAATTGTTAAAGGGACGGTTGTAGAAGTTAACAGCGATGAAGTCATGATCGACATTGGATTTAAATCTGAAGGCTATATCCAAGTCTCAGAATTCGGGACTGGCAAAGATGGCCTACCATTGGTGAATGTCGGCGATAACATCGACGTGTATATCGTCCGTAGAGAAGATGCTGATGGGCAAATTGTCCTATCCAAGAAAATCGCAGACGAAACCCTCGTTTGGGATGAAATGACCAAGGCTTACGAAAATGGGGAAACAGTTCAGGGACAAGTCGTAGAGCGTATCAAGGGTGGGCTTCGAGTTAATGTCAGTTCCTTGCGTGCATTTCTCCCTGCTTCGCAAGTCGAATTGCGTCCGGTTCAAGATTTTAACAAATATGTTGGTCAGACGCTTGATATGAAAGTGGTTAAAATAAGCAGGCGTCGACACAATATTGTTTTATCCCGCCGAATACTACTTGAAGAAGAAGCTGCCGCGCGGAAAGCAGACCTGCTAAGTACGCTCGAAGTTGACCAGATTCGAACTGGATTTGTTAAAAATATTACATCCTTCGGAGCTTTTGTTGACCTAGGTGGTATTGATGGCCTGCTCCACAAAACAGATATGTCGTGGGGCAAAGTCAATCATCCTTCCGAAATAGTATCCATCGGCGATAAGGTCGAAGTTAAAGTAATCGGTATTGACCACGAGTATGAGAAGGTTTCACTGGGATTAAAACAGAAAACCGAAGATCCGTGGTTGGATATTGAAGAAAAATACCCCGTTGACTCTACCGTTCACGGAAAAATTGTCAATATTGTCAACTACGGGGCGTTTCTTGAACTTGAGGAAGGAGTTGAGGGGCTCATCCACGTTTCGGAAATGTCTTGGACACGGCGGAATGTGGCACCTTCAAAGATTGTCAACAAGGGAGAGGAAATTGATGCTGTTGTTCTTGAAATCAATAAGGAAAACAAAAGGATTTCCCTCGGCCTCAAACAGTTGCAGGAAAATCCATGGGAACTTTTAGAACAGAAGTATCCAATTGGTACAAGGATTACCGGTCACGTGCGTAATTTGACAGATTTTGGTTCTTTTGTCGAAATCGAAGATGGAATCGATGGGTTAATTCATACCTCAGATCTGTCTTGGGTCAAGCGTGATGCTCATCCAAGGGATTTCCTAAAGGAAGGCGACGAAGTAGAAGTCATGGTTTTGCAAATCGATTCAGCAGAACGGAAGGTATCGTTGGGGTTGAAGCAAATCGAACCCGATCCATGGCTACAGGTTCCAGAGAAATACAAAATCGGATCTGTGGTTCGAGGAGAAATCGTGAACCTGACGAATTTCGGAGCATTCGCCAAGCTTGAGGATGGCATTGAAGGATTAATTCACATTTCCGAGCTTTCTGAACGACGCATTGAAAAACCAGAGGATATCATCTCAATTGGCGATCAATTGGATCTGAAAGTCATTCATCTCGATCCAAATGAACGTCGAATCGGTCTCAGTTTGAAAGCTGCCCAAGCTGAACAGGAACGTGCGGTAGTATCCCAGTATCAACAGAGACAACGTCAACCCCAACCTCAAAAACCAAGGGAGGAACCGACGACAGCACTGGGAGCCTTGCTCAAAGAGGAACTCGAGAAATCTGAAGAAAGGTAGTTGTCGTGTTTCTACCCGGCTTGAGATAAGTTCGTTCCCAATCATCGATCTTGTTTTAGGCCTGATAACACATTTTCTCATTTTGCCTATTGCTTTTAGTTTAAAGATCGCCGCCCGGAATCCTCTCCAATTTCTTGGAGGGATGAGAGGCGGCATTTTTTTCCTCAATAATACCGTATGGGGCAGTTTCCCAATTTCGTGTGTCGTGGGTAAGATTATTTATACGCCATACAGGGTATTCTTTGAAGAAGCGTTGCATTAATTGGTATGATTGTTGCGCATTTGAATTTTTATACAATAACAGATTTAGGAGAAACCGATTGAACCGAAACTTTTTATTTACCTCCGAGTCCGTCACTGAGGGACATCCTGATAAACTCGCGGATCAAATTTCTGACGCGGTGCTCGACGCAATTATAGTGGAAGATCCGATGGGACGTGTTGCATGTGAAACTTTAGTGACAACAGGGCTTGTTCTGATCACCGGTGAAATCACAACAACGGGAAATTATGCAGATATTCCGGAGATTGTGCGTAAGGTCATACAGAAAATCGGTTACACTCAAGCAAGTTATGGATTTGACTATCAACATTGTGCATTGCTGATGGCAATTGATGAGCAGTCTCCAGATATTGCAATGGGAGTGGATCGACTTGGAGCAGGTGATCAAGGCATGATGTTTGGCTATGCCTGTCGGGAAACACCTGAATTGATGCCCATGCCGATTGCGTTAGCGCACAAGCTTACGCGACGCTTGGCACAAGTACGTAAAGAGGAAATACTCAATTTCCTTCGTCCCGATGGGAAATCTCAGGTCACCATAGAATACGTTGATGGAAAACCGTCACATGTCAACACAGTGGTAATTTCGACCCAACATCATCCAGATGTGACCATCGAAGATTTGAAAGAGGGAGTTATTGAGGAAGTTATTAAATCTGTCATTCCTGAAGATTTACGAGCACCAGATATTGAATACTATGTCAATCCCACCGGTCGATTTGTTATCGGTGGACCACAGGGAGATACTGGCCTAACAGGTCGGAAAATTATTGCCGACACCTACGGAGGAATGGGTAGGCACGGTGGTGGTGCGTTCTCTGGCAAAGATCCAACGAAAGTGGATCGGAGTGCCTCCTACGCTGCTAGACACGTCGCGAAGAATATTGTCGCAGCCGGACTTGCAGATCGATGTGAAATCCAGATTTCTTACGCAATCGGCGTGGTGGAACCGATCTCGATTATGGTTGAGACCTTCGATACTGGCAAAATTGCAGATGAAAAACTGACCGCTTTGGTGAAGCAACACTTTGATCTCACACCACAAGGAATCATCGATCGGTTAGACCTACGGAAGCCAATCTACTTTAATACCGCCACCTATGGACATTTTGGACGGAATGAACCCGGCTTTACATGGGAATTGACAGATTATGTGGCTTTACTCAAATCGGAAATCGGACTCTAACAAAACACTGGGACTTGTGATTCTCGAACGGAAAAGAGTTTGGAGGAACAATGAACTACGACATCAAAAATAAAGAGCTTGCAGCCGAAGGGAAACGGCGAATCGACTGGGCGGATAGCTTTATGCCCGTGCTTGATTTGATTCGTCAGCGATTTGAAAAGGAACGTCCACTAGAAGGCGTTAGAATTTCAGCCTGTTTGCACGTCACAGCGGAAACAGCAAATCTCATGCGAACTTTGAAAGCGGGAGGTGCTGAGGCTGTTCTGTGCGCTTCAAATCCTCTGAGTACGCAAGACGATGTCGCGGCATCTCTTGTTGAACATGACAGTATTCCCGTCTTCGCAATCAGAGGCGAGGACACTGAAACGTACTATCAGCATGTCGAAGCGGCAATCAATTTTAAGCCGATGATTACGATGGATGACGGTGCAGATTTGGTATCCAAACTTCACGCCGAAGATACAAATACAGCTTTTGTCGAAAATATCTATGCCGGCACTGAAGAAACGACCACAGGAGTCGTTCGACTCAAGAGCATGGCAAACGAAGGGGTTCTTCGGTTCCCCATCATTGCAGTCAATGACGCCAAAACAAAGCACTTTTTCGATAATCGTTATGGCACCGGTCAGAGCACGTTAGATGGCATTATTCGGGCAACCAATCTGTTGATTGCTGGCACGACAATCGCCGTCGCTGGATACGGCTGGTGTGGACGTGGCTTCGCAAGCAGAGCACGCGGATTAGGTGGAAATGTGATTGTTACAGAAGTAGACCCATTGAATGCTTTGGAAGCAATAATGGAGGGCTTCCGTGTGATGCCGATGATTGATGCCGTTGCAGAAGCAGATGTTGTAATTACACTGACAGGTGACATTCATGTGCTTCGCCGCGAACATTTTGAAGCCATGAAGGATGGCGCAATTATTTGTAACTCAGGGCATTTCAACGTCGAGATCAATATTCCAGACCTGGAAGATTTAAGCATTGAGCAAAAGACTGTCCGGGAGTTCGTTGAAGAATACACTCTGAAGGATGGACGTAAGCTTTACTTGCTTTGTGAAGGAAGATTGATTAATTTAGCCGCAGCGGAAGGACATCCCGCAAGCGTTATGGACATGAGCTTTGCTAATCAAGCACTGGCTGCTGAATATGTCGTAAAAAACTATCAGAATCTAAAAAATCAGGTTTACGTCGTTCCCGAAGCACTTGATGCCTCCATCGCAAAATTAAAGTTGCACGCACTTGGTGTTTCTATTGATGAACTGACAGAGGAACAGGAGACTTACCTCAACTCTTGGACAATGGGAACATGATAGAAAATAGGGTCAGAGTTACGTACTTTACATTGCAGAGCATTGCGCTACCTGTACCTTGAATCCTAATCGGCATACATGATTCAAGATACAGATAAGGTATGGATTGTTTGTAACTCTTCAATAAACAGGGAGGGCGTCGATGAAAAAATCTGATTTCTGGGAAAGTATAATTTTGTTCCTATCGGCGATTTTACTATTGCCGATTTGGTGGTTATCCAGTTCTACGTCGATTCCTATACCTGAAGGCGTTCTGAACGCTTTGCAGGTTGTCTTACTGGTTGTTCTCGGCGTTATTTTGGTTCGGCGTTTCCGTCGTGTTCAAGCCGGACTACGTGAGAGCAAAAATCGTCAGAAGCCCTTTTCTTTCTAATACAGAGCAACGAAACTTCGGCTTCCAATAAAGTCTGTTGTCAATTTAACTAATTTTCGGGAGTAAGTTTCCGCAAGAAATCAGTTCCACCACCCGCAGGGCCCGTGGTTTGAAATATGCGTGAGGTCTGCCCTCCCACCTGAAAGGTATACTTTAAGAAAAATTTAGTTAAAGATGAGGTTGAATTTCTATGAGCATCTTGGCTGTTGGATCTGTTGGGTTGGATTCAGTTGAAACGCCCGCAGGAAAAGTTGAAAACGCACTCGGCGGATCGGCGATCTATTTTTCGACCGCCGCCAGTTTCTTTTACGATTCAATTCGATTGGTTGCTGTCATCGGTGAGGATTTTCCCCAAACGCATCTCGATTTTCTCCAAACGCGAGGAATCGATGTTGAGGGAATCGAACGGATTCAAGGTGGCAAAACTTTTCGCTGGGGTGGAAGCTACACAGAAGATCTCAATTCCGCAATTACGCTTTTCACAGATCTGAATGTCTATGGCGACTTTCAGCCGAAATTGCCCAACACTTATAAGACCACTCCTTATATTTTCCTTGCCAATATCAATCCTGAACTACAACTAAATGTCCTTGAACAGATTACCAATCCTCAACTGGTTGTCTGTGATACGATGAATCTCTGGATTAATAACAGCCGAGATGCACTGATGCAGACTTTGAGACATGTGGATATTCTAATCTTGAATGATGGTGAAGTCAGATTATTGACAGGGGAAGGCAATCTGATTCGTGCTTCAAAGGAGATTCTCACTTATGGGCCAAAGCGGGTGATCGTCAAGAAAGGTGAACACGGTGCCATGACTTTGACAAATTCCACGTTCTTTGCTGCACCGGCTTTTCCGCTTGAAGAAGTGTTTGATCCCACAGGAGCAGGCGATAGCTTCGCGGGCGGGTTCATGGGCTATCTTGCTACCATCGGTGATACCTCAGAGGAAACAATCCGCAGAGCAATTATCTACGGCACAGTTGTTGCCTCATTTAACGTACAAGATTTCAGCTTGAATCGTCAACGCACTTTGACACGTTCAGAAATTGATTTCCGCTATCGCCAACTCCAAGAGGTAGTTGCGTTCTGAATCAGACCGGATTTTCAAGATTTCTGAGATCTGGACGATGAACGACGTTTCATAATTGAAATATCACCAATGATTCAAGTAAATTCATCAGGTCATTTAACAGCCACCCAACGCTATGAATACAAGGGAACCATCCATCTCCACTCACGTTATTCAGATGGAAGCAGTACCGTTCCAAAAATTATTCAGAAGGCTGCTGATGCAGGACTCGATTTTGTTATGCTCACCGATCACGACAGCCTCGCGGCTATGCACGATGGCTACGAAGGGTGGCATAATCAAGTCCTGTTGCTTGTGGGTCAGGAGATTTCCCCCCACACTCACCATTATCTAGCGTTTGACCTTGATAAGGAGATTCCGGGGAAGTATCGAGAAGACCATCAAACTCTTGTCAACGAGGTGACAGAAGCCGGGGGATTTGGTATCATTGCTCACCCTCACGGTGGGAAAAAGCCGCCCCTCTTTCGCGTGAAAGGACATGCATGGAAGGATTGGAGCATTACAGGTTACACAGGAATTGAAATCTGGTCTTACATGATTGATTGGGTGGATAGCGTCAATCTACTGACCTTCATGTATTACTACTTCTATCCCGAGAAGGCAATCACCGGCCCTCGTCCCGAAACGCTTTGCAAATGGGATGGAGTTGCACAGGAGCGCCACGTCGTTGGCATTGGCTCCACCGACGCTCACGCGAAGCCCTTACCCATCTTTCGATTTATCAAATTCTTCCCCTATGAATATCTCTTCCGAACAATTCGAACTCATGTTCTGCTCAACGAGCCTTTATCCCCTCAATCGCTCCCCGATAGCAAGCGACTCATCTACGACGCAATCAAGGCGGGGCATTGCTTCATCGGATATGATCTCCTTGCGGATTCGATGGGGTTTACATTCATGGCGGAAACGCCAGGCGGCGCTGCCCTGTTGATGGGAGATGAAGGACTCTTTGAAGGCGGAACAGATCTGTTTATCTCCGTCCCTCAACCAGCGAGCATTCGACTGATTCGAGATGGCGTTTTGTTTCACAATGCACACGGTAAAATGCTACGTTTGCCAATCAGTCAAGCGGGAGTCTATCGTGTTGAGGTCTACTATGACGATCAGCCATGGATTTTCTCGAACCCGATCTTTCTGCGTAAAACGAAGGAGTAATCGACTCATCCGATCTCATCGTCCTTACATTTTACGTTTCACGCCATGATATGGATGGCTCGATCATACGCCGCTTCAGCAGATTCCATGACGATTTCTCCAAGCGTTGGATGAGCGTGAATTGTGTGAGCAAGATCGGCGACAGATGCACCCAACCGGATAGCGAGGGTAGCTTCATGGATGAGATCGGATGCGTGTGCACCGAGAATGTGAACACCGAGAATGTCTCCGTATTCCCCATCCGCAATGACCTTAGCAAAACCGTCGGTCTCGCGCATTCCTAACGCCTTGCCGCTTGCCGCATAAGGGAATCGGCCTACTTTGACTTTATAACCTTCCGCCTTCGCTTCGTCCTCTGTCATGCCGACCCGCGCAATTTCGGGGATAGTGAAAACACAACTCGGTACCGTGCTATAATCCATCTCAACATTTTCTCCCATGCAGTTGCGCGCAGCAACAATCCCTTCAGCCGACGCAACG
Organism: Candidatus Poribacteria bacterium; assembly: GCA_022567695.1. Classification (GTDB taxonomy): domain Bacteria; phylum Poribacteria; class WGA-4E; order WGA-4E; family PCPOR2b; genus JADFGN01. The sequence continues at coordinate 15,675 of JADFGN010000012.1, forward strand.
TGAGCAAGCAAGTATCGACTGGCGACATCGCCGACTGCGTAGATTCCGGGAATGCTGGTTTCCATCCGATCGTTGACAACAATTTTGCTCTGTTCAGTGCGAACGCCCACGCGCTCCAAGCCGATTGCTTCTGAATTAAATTGACGCCCAATCGAAATCAGCATCTTTTCAGCGCAAATTTGGTCGCCCGACGTTAGCGTTGCCGTCACTCCCGACTCCGATTTTTCCACCTGTGTTACATTTGCTTGAGTCTTAATCTCGATGCCTTTGCGCTTCATAAAAAGGCGAATTTGTCGGACAACCTGAACATCTTCCGTTGCCAGGATGGTCGGTAGCAATTCGAGAACAGTAACTCGACAGCCCAATCCATTGAAAATCGACGCGAACTCACATCCCGAAACCCCACCGCCGACAATGATTAGGCTTTCCGGGAGTTCCTTCAATTCAAGCATCCCCGTTGTTGTCAATACCTTCTCTTCATCAATTTCAAAGATCGGGATGTTGGCTGGCTCGGAACCAGTGGCGATGATGATTTTCGTTGCGCTAATCTGCTCCTGTGTCCCATCGGCTTTACTTACCGCAATTGTATTTTTTCCCGTGAGTGTCCCGATTCCGGCAATCGCATGAACGCCATTACCTTTGAGGAGTGTCGCGATACCTCCGGTCAATCGTTTGACCGTTTCATCTTTGTGTGCAAGCACCTGCGGATAATCGATCTCCGCCCCCTGAATCTTGAGTCCAAATCCTGTGGCGTCTCGAATCTGCGTTGCGAATTTGGCAACGGAAAACAGCGTTTTGGTCGGGATACAACCGCGATTGAGGCAGGTCCCTCCCCACGCGCCTTTTTCGATTAAGCAGACTTTGCCTCCCAATTGCGCAGCCTTGATTGCCGCAACGTAGCCACCCGGCCCCCCACCGATGATACCCAGATCGAATGTGGACATGATTTCTCCCGTGAATCGTTAAGAATGGATTTTTCGTGGCTATTATATTGAAGTGGTGAAGTTTCTGTCAAGCTGATTTCCAACTGTGAGATCAACACTTGTGCCCAAAAGAGATCGTAGTTTTTATAAGATTCATATAGTCCTCCAAATGCGTGATGGGTAAAACGTGAAAAAAGGTAGATTCTCACCAGCAGCCGTTTATTTTTTCTGAAACCAAACCGGTACTTTTTGCACCTATTAGAGTAAATCCCAATTTTCGATGAGGAAAACCGTGCAGATTTCTGACGCTGAACTTGTCCGGCAATGTAAAGATGGAGATCGAGACGCATTTAACGCGCTGATTAGGCGGTACCAGCATGCGGTGTACGGCTTATGCTACCATTTTGTCGGAGACTTTGCAGATGCGCAAGATTTGACACAGGAGACATTTGTTCGAGTCTATTTAGATTTGCACCAGATTCAACATGTGTCAAAATTTTCTGCGTGGCTCCGACAGGTTGCAACTCGTGTTTGCCAAATGTGGCTTAGACGGAAGAGGCCACAGACCCAAGCTACCATTGATGAAACCGCCGAATCAGATCTTGTCGATCAACAGACCTTATCTCCTGCAGAGGAAGCGGTTACCAACGAGATGCGCGGATTTGTCGCTCAAGCCATCTCGCACCTTTCAGAAGCACATCGCCTCGCCGTGACGATGTACTACATTGACGGTTTGTCCTATCGCGAGATTGGGGAGTTTCTAGATGTCCCGCAGACGACGATCAAGAATAGACTACATCGGGCGCGAAAACAACTGAAAAAGGAGTTACTAAAAATGGTTGAAAAGGAATTTGAAAGCCAGCGGCTATCCGATGAGTTTTCCGAACAGGTTTTGCAGGAGGTGGAGGTTGCTTTTGTCGGCGGAATCTCTACAATCGAAGTTCAACCGGCATCGTTTAGCGTTGAATCGAAGCTATGCCCAATTGATTGGAACGATCCGACCAAAAGCTTGAAGGATTTTCCTTCGCTCTTTGAAAGAGTAGGAATCTCACTTTCTCAATGTATCAATATCACGAAAAAGGAAGATGGCAATCTACAGCTTACTGATGAGGATAACAAACGGATATACCTTATTAGACAAGATAAAGATAGACTCATCATTCGTAGAATTTTCGGTAAGGAAGAAGAAACCCCTATTGTTCACCTTCAACTGAAGGATAACCCGGATCAACGGCTCCCAATCTGGATTGGTCCACCGGAAGCAGTAGCAATTAGCATGGGCGTGCAAGAGACTCAAACACCCCGTCCGATGACTCATGAACTCATGCTCAATCTACTCGAAGCGGCAAATGCAAAGATTCGGAAAGTCATTGTGTCAGATATGCAGGAGGGGACCTACATCGCCAAGATGATTATTGATTTCAACGGGACAGTGAAGGAAATCGATTGTCGTCCGAGCGACGCTATCGCGCTTGCCGTACGAGCTAAACTCCCGATTTTTGTCGCGAAAAAGGTCACGGATAAGCACGGCTATAATGTTACAGATTCAGAGAAAGCGGAGAAATCCGATTCAGAGAAAAAATAAGAAGGCGGTAAAATCGCTCAATATTAACTTTCCAGCAACGTCTTCAGGGCAAGGATGTCCGGCTCAATTTCTGTATTCCGGCCATCAATATACTCAATAGCAATGGGATGCATATAATTGTTTCGTTCAAGTGCGTCAAGAACCCACCCAAAATCCAGAATCCCTTCCTCCATCGAGGCTTGAAAATTTCCGCGAACTGCGTTTCTCAGGTGGACATGCGCTGTATGCGGGAGTAACACTTCGCTGGCGGCAAGGTCATAGCCAGCCATCACAAAGTGGCTCGGATCATAGGCGAGCTTGAGCCCGGATACAGCGTTGACGAAATGCAACGCATCGTCATATCTCTCGGCTAGGGAGTTGACGTGCGTTTCGATTGCCAACGTGACATTGTGCGCTTGAGCGATAGAAACGATGGAACGTAGGGAACGAATCGAAGTCTCCATCCCCGCATCGAACCCTATTTCCGCTGAAGCCCGTCCAGGCTGTAAAACCACGATCGGTATCGAAAGGGATTGCGCAAATTGGATTAAGCCTTCCGCCTGTCTCTGAACTCTTTGGATTTCTGCCGGTGCCTGTGAGGTCAGCGGATGACTGACGTTGCCGTTGATTCCAATTGCTGTGAGATTGTTTTTTTCCAACAGATCACCAACCCGTTCTGCATACCTTTGCGGCGTTTCTGCAATCTCCGATGGATTGATGTGCGCCCAACCTTCCATCATCAACAGATCAACATACCTGAATCCCAAACTCGCAATGTTTCGTAGCGCATCTTCCAGAGGCTTTTGCGTATAAGCTGTTGTTGAGCATGCTATTTTCATTTTTAAAACCAACGACAATTGGTGAGTTCCTCATCCTTTCCAGGTTTTTAAGAATTCAAGCTGTGGGGTTGGTGGTGACGACTTAAGTCGTTTTGCTCGTAAAACGACTCATGTCGTCACTACATTTTCAGATACGTTCGCAGAAGAAACTTGGGAGGGAAATTGAGAAATGAAACGCTTCGGATTTGTGAATCTGAGGATTTACTATTTATCAGATTATGGCATTAACCTATGGTGAGAATGCTATGAGATACGCGATTCTTAGTGGCTAATATTGCAGACACCAGAATCTTCCGGCAGGTGTGGAAAGTACGTCCATTTTACTCCAGTTCCAAAAGAAGACGGGTTAGTTCGCCCTTAACAGTATCGTTCTGTTCTGTTTCTTTTTCATACTCATAGAGGTTATATTCCAGATTCAGATCCTCTGGGGCAGCCTTAATCTGTTTTATTAACTCTTTTTTCTTGAGAAGGTGAATCACGCGAACCCGATCCTTTGGTTCATTCACCTTGCCAGACAGTAACTCATTAATTAAACGATTTGCCAACCCTTTTGCAAGACCTTGCTGAACGTGTACATGAAGTGCCTCCGACGCAGCCTGCTTCACATCTTCATTGGAATCGCTTATGAGTAAATTCACAAGGCGATCAACAGCTTGCTTGGCGGGAGAGTTTTGGAGTGCTTGTGCCCCGTACTTACGAACTTGAGCGTCAGCATCATTGAGTACGTCAATAATCTCCGTCGTTGGAGAATCGTTCATTTCTGCCATCGCTTTCGTTGCTGAACGACGCGCAGTAACGTCGGGGTCCTTTAATGCGAGCACAATCTCCTTCTGATACTCTTTTTTCCCAAGCTTATAAAGAGCGGCGTTAATTTCTATCTTCAACGCCCCGTCACTGGTATTCCGAATCGATTCCAAGTCGGCTATTGCACGCGAATCACCCATCCTTCCAATCAGCCGGACGAAGTCAATCTTCACGGAAAGTGGGGTATTGGATGCACGAACTGCCTCAATGACTTTGTCCAACGCTGCGGAACCAATCTGATGCAACATATCGATTAAATCCCCTTCTCGGAGATTGACATAATGCCTTTTAACCACGCTCTCGACGAGCAGAGGGACCGCATCGGTGCCCTTATCAATCAACACCTGCATTGCATCTTGCTGAACACGATGGCGTTCGTTTAGGACTTGCAGGATAATTTTCATCTGTGCTACGTCCATTTCCGCCAGCCTTCGTGTACGTTCCTTTTTGTATTCCTCTTCCAACCCTTTGAACTTTCGCGCATCCCCTGATGAAAGACCAACCGAGTAACCGATAAGTAGCAGTGCCCTTGGTTCTACCTTGTTGCGTTCTTCCATTTCGGCGCGTTTCAGGTTTTCGACCGATTGAATTGTCAACCCGGCACCGAGCAGTTTGTCCCGGCCGACTTCAAGTTGGGTGATCGCTTGTTGCTGTTCACATCCAACGCCTACAACCAATATCAGAAATAGTGGCATCAACAGCTTTTTCATGTTTAGTTTTTCTTCTCCTCTTTTATCTATGGATTTTGCCGAGTGCCTATCACAATAATCCAACCCCAGTAACTGAGATCGGATATGCTTTATTTGATGGGCTTAGTTTACAGAATATTCTTTTTTCTGTCAAGAGAATAATTGCTAGATAGGGCATTTAATTTTCTGCCTTTTCGCTACACTCAAGGTTCAATTTCCGACAATTGCTGAATCAAGATTTTAATTCACCAAAGTCAAGATAAGTTGACAGCAAGGATGAACTGGAAGATAGACACGTTTTGTGAAATTTTGCAGTTGGATGTCACTATGGATAACTCTAGCGGATAACTTGCCCATCGATTGGGTTGTCTTGGATGGAGTACCCAAAGGCACTTAAAATAGTTGGAAATAGATCGACGGTACGGATAAATTCCGTATCAATAGGAAGGTTCACCGCAAGTGGCACCACCATTTGCTCAGCAATCAACGCGCCGTGAGTTGCGTGATGTTCAGGATATTCATAGCGGGCGCGTAGGTCATAGCCCGGTTGTGCACTCAAGACGAGATCGCCTGTCCGTTCCGACTGAAACAGCTGCCAGAGCTGAACCAGCCCGTCAGGGTAGGCTGAATCATAGGTTTGAATCAGTGCATCGCGAAAGGACAGATTCTCATAGGGTATTCCATATCTGAGTGGGTCTACTCGATTAAACTGGTACGAAATCATCCCGTTAGCGTAGGCGATTTTCCCCTGCCCGGTACTTTTTTGGACAATGATGCTTCCATCCTCGCTTTGCCCTGCGACAAAATCAAGTCCGTTGAGTTCCAACAGCGTTTCAACGACTCCCATCTGACTGAGCCGTTCAAAAGACAGACGCTCACCCCATCGGTTCGGTTCGCTCTTAAAATAAATATGGGCCATCCCATTACCAGACACCATACTGGCACATCTGGCATTATGCCGCCATGGAAGCGGATGGTGGAGACAGCACCAGCCCGATTTGTCCAAATGACGTGCAATATCAATGTGGGTGTGCGTATTAGTCATGCCGTGGTCGCTCGTAATCAGAATCAGGGTATTATCGAAATCTCCCGATTGCTGCAAAATTCGGCAGACTTTCCCAACGGTTTGGTCGATTTCTCGATAGGCGTCAATAACAAGAGAGGATTGCGTATGCGAAAAATGAGAATATGCATCCACCCCAGAGAAAAGACACATCACGAACTTATCCCCTGCTTCAACCGCTTTCAATAGCTTTCGAGAGGCAATAGCATGCACAAACTTCCATTGATGGGAAAAGTGAGCATAGGTGTACACCAATGGCTTGAGAAAGCGAGTTCGGTCTTTTGATGGCGGACAGCCAGATGTTAGTAAATTATAGATGTTACTCACTGACGAAAAGAAGTTGAACAGGGTTGGTTTGGCTGGCAAATCTGCATTGAAAGAAACGCCATCGATTCCCATGTAACTACATACTCCCGGTCTGAGGAATCGGTGAGGATTTTGAAACTTTGTCTTAGACAACCAACGAATTCCGGGGATATTCGCGGTGCCGGGGAACAGTCCCATAAAAAAGGGAATGAAGGCTGGACCGGTTGTAGATGGAAACACAGAAACCGCTTTTTTGATGCTTCCTCTATCAATAACATACTTCTTGATGTTTGGGAGCGTGCCATCTGCAACGAGTTCCTTAAATATCTGATATGGCGCACCATCGATTAAAATGAAGATGAACCTCGTAAGAGAATTCTTCTTGGAAGACATCGTTCAAAACTCCGAATACAAAGTTATCAATGGTCATGAAAGGTTGTAATCAAAATCGAACCGATATTACATGAGTTCTCGTCAGAGCGTACCCTTAAGTCCGTGCCATTCAACGGCAATCTAGTCGTATGGCTACCGAATCACTGCAAATTTTCCCATTGTAGAAATTCGCCCCCTACCGTTCTCTCTCAATGTTTCGACGTAGTAGATGTAAACGCCAGGGGAAATGAGATGCTCATCTTCTGTCTGTCCGTTCCACGGCACAATCGGTTTATTATTACGGTGATCGATTATCTTGATGAGATCTCCTGCACTGCTGTAGATGTGAATCGTAGCACGGCGAGTTAGATTGCGAAATTCAATTGGACCAGCATTGACACTGAGTCGGTATGGGTTAGGAACCACGATGACGTTATCCAGGTTTGGTTCAGCGACGATGCTAGGTTCTTCCGGGAGAGATATATTGACCGTTGTCGAAAAATCGCCCTGTGTACCAGACTGATTTGCCGCAGTAATTGTATAAAAATAGGTCAGTCCTGGATAAACATTAATGTCGATAAAACCAGTGCTTGTTGGGGGAACAGTTGCAATTTGTGTCCACGGTTCATGTCCTGTGTGGTTGCGATAAATGACATAACCGCCAACCTGTTGCGTAGATTTGGTCCAATTCAGGACAATCTGATTTTCACCGAGAGCCGCCCTTAAATTTTCCGGTGAATCTGGAATAAGGTCTGGTCGTGCTCGAATCTCCTGAGAATCAAATTCTAGTGGTTCTTCATTGAAATCAACAGGGCGAATCTTGTAGATATATTCAACTCCATTCTCGATTGTTGTATCATCAAACGTGATGCCGTCGAAGATTCTCGGTCCGATTGGCTGGAATTTGCTTTGTCCTTGAATTCGCCTCAGAATCATATATCCGCTCACGCTTGGATTAATCGACTTCTCCCATCGTAGCGTGATAGCACCTCTGATAACTTCTGCCATCAACCGTTGAGGAGCATAGCTAATTCTCCACGCTTCATTGATATTTTTTTGGAAATCCGCAAGATTCTCACCTGCAACGAGGGCGAAAGTCACCACAACAGAATCTTTCGCGGAAATATCATAAGGTCCGGCAGAGAGAATAGACACATAATCCCACGGATTGGTTAAATCCTGTCGAGCATTAAAGGCAATCGTGGGATCGCTCATGAGTCGCGATCTGACCACATCCTGGAAGAGGCGACCATCTGGCTGCCTGTTAAAATTAAAAAAGGTAAAAATTTGATGAGTAGCCAACTTACCATCTAGCAAAGTTAAACCAGCGTGTACGGCATTCGTCCCATCCGTATCATCCCCATCGTAAGTGAAGAGTGTACTCCGTTCCTCATCCCAATCAACCCAATCGAGGCTTAACTGATCTGAACCATCGACGTCCCAATTTGCCATGATGGCGACATAGATGCCGTTGAGATCGATAAGGCTGTTATTGGTAACAATCAGCTTAATTACGATGAAATCGTCCGCATCAGGGTTATTCTCTGTTGCCCACGAAAAGCTTTGTTGATCGACCAGAATATTAAGAGGAAAGTCAGGTAGCCTTGAGGACTCATACTGTGCTGTAATGATTTGGCGACCATCAGTTTCTACACTTTTATCGATTGCGCCATCAGTCGTCGTCGCCCAATTTGCAGAGGCTAATTGATTTGCAGCGTTTAACCTCCACGCGCTGGCGACATTCCCGTTTGCATCCCCGATCCAAATCTCCGACAATTGATGGAGATAGTAAGTATTTCCTGACTTAGGAAATTTAAAGTTTGGGGCAACACCGCCATCCCGAATCGCTCCTAACGCACCGAAGTCCGTTACTGCAACCTCGGCATTCCCTGATGTGTGCATTAAGGCAGAATCTGCACTGGCGAGTGATGTCATCGCAAGCAGTCCAAGAACACTTAAAGCGATCTGCCAAATTTTCATATTTCTCCAATAGTTTTAGTCAATCGATCTACGACTCAGGCCCTTCCCTTTGAGAGCGATCTTCTGTGTCGGGTGTCTGAATTCGAATCCGATGAATTCGGCGCTCATTCGCGTCCAATATGGTAAACTCCAAACCCTGGTAAGAGAATTGGCTTTCTGGTTCGGGAACTCTCCCGAGGTGATCGACGACAAAACCTCCGATTGTGTCTACGTTTTCTGCCTCAATCTGTATGTCAAGCCGCTCATTAAAATCGTCGATACTCATGCGTGCATCAACCGAATAAGTGTTTTCACTGAGTTGTACACATTCTTCCTGCTCATCGAAATCGTATTCGTCTTGAATCTCACCGACGACCTCTTCGATAATATCTTCCAAGGTAACGAGTCCGGCGGTTCCGCCGTATTCATCGACAACAACTGCCATGTGCTGTTTATTGGCTTGCAAATCTTGGAAGAGATCCCAGATCTTTTTGCTTTCGGGGGTGAAAAACGGCGTTCTTTCGGTGATGATTTCTCGGAGGTTTATCGGCTTGTTTTCTGCCCAATAATCCAACATATCTTTAACGTGAAGAACGCCGATAATTCGATCGATTGTCTCTTCGTAAATGGGGATGCGTGAATGGTGGGACTCAATTGCGGTTTTGAAGACTTCCTCTCTTGGCGTAGAAACTTCAAGGCATACCATGTCGGTCCGGGGAATCATAATCTCTCGGGCGACTGTATCCGGGAGATCAAAGATGCGGGAGATCATTTCTCGCTCGTCGGGTTCCAAAATCTCCTGACTATCTCCAACCTTGTCCAATGTCTCCAACACCTCAGGCGAAACAGGGCTGTCTTGTTCCGGCTGCACCTTTCCACCAAGTATGCGAACGCCGAGGTATCCAAGTAGACTCAACGGTTTGATGACGAGGTATAATATCCAATAAACCACTCGCAGAATGCGTAGGACGTAAATCGTTGAGTTTTCTGAGCTACCTCGGACGTAGTTTTTCGGAATGAGTTCGGTAACTAACACAAGAAGGACAGTCGTAAAAAACGCGCCGATCATCCGACTTCTTGAGGAGGAAAAATTGGATAATGACATAAAAAGCACAACGATGGTGACGATGAGCGCACTTTTGGCAGTAATAATCGTCACTGAATATCGCCGTGTGTCACGGAGCAGAGAAGTCAGAATCTCATACCGCTTACCTCCTGATTCCGCTACATTCAGGATACCGTCCCGAGTCAGTCGGGAAAGCAGTGTTTCCGCAGCGGAAAAGAGCGCGGTGAGGATCGACAAAACAACTAAGCTAATCAGTTTAATCGTATCGTCGTCCAAGCGTAAAGTTACACCCCCAATACGTTGCCTATAAGCCAGAGGAATTATTGTGAGCCACATGCAGGTCTAAATCAAACGGAGGATTGATTCCTGCTTTTCAAACATAATGGCGGTTTCCTCTAGGGTTTGGTGATCATAACCGAGTAGATGAAGGACACCGTGTGCCGTAAGCAATGCGAGTTCAGTTTCAAGTGAATGATTCTGGCATGAGGCCTGTCGTTTTGCGGTTGGTATAGATATGACGAGATCGCCTAGCAAATCTGGATTCAAATCCCCATCGACACCTTCACTCATCGCAAAGGCGAGTACATCCGTTGGGGCATCAATATGACGATATTGATGATTAAGAGATTGAATTTCAGGGTCATCTGTCAGCAGAATACTGACTTCGCAGGCTTCTGCGCCATGCGTTTTTAAAGTTGCCAACGCTGCTTGGCAAATAATTGTTTCATTGAAATCGATGTCTGCGTAATGGTTATTCACGAAAATCATCTGATTGAATTACGGCTCACTTTCCTCAGAACTTTTCCCGGTATCCCTGGAATCATTCGGACGCCTTTCATAAGCTTCGATAACCTGTTGAACCAATTCATGACGCACAACATCTTCGCTGGAAAAATAAATAAACTCAATCCCTTTGATATCAGAAAGCACGAATTGCGCATCAGCCAATCCTGACACTCTATTCGTCGGTAAGTCCGTTTGGGTAATATCTCCTGTAACCACGGCTTTGGAATCGAACCCGAGGCGCGTGAGAAACATCTTCATCTGTTCAATTGTCGCATTTTGCGCTTCATCGAGAACCACAAATGAGTTGTTGAGAGTACGTCCGCGCATAAAAGCAATGGGAGCAACTTCAATCACGTTTCGCTCAATATAGCGTTCAAGAGCTTCAGGAGACATCATATCATAGAGGGCATCATATAAGGGACGAAGATAGGGATCGATTTTAGCTGCAATATCGCCCGGTAAAAAACCGAGCTTTTCGCCAGCTTCGACGGCAGGACGTGTTAAAATAATTCGGCTGACCTGTGCGCTTTTCAACGCAGCAACCGCCATCGCCATTGCAAGGTATGTCTTACCGGTGCCTGCCGGGCCAATGCCGAACACCAAATCATTTGTCTTTATTGCTTCGATATACCGCTTTTGTCCCGGAGTTTTAGGTCGAACAACTCCGCGTTTGGAAAACACCGGAATTGATTCGCTCATCGCTTCATCCATCTGGTCGATTCTGTTGTGCTTGGAAGCGCGAATTGCATATTTAACATCATTGGCATTAATCCGCTGACCACTGCGAATTCGATTGAGAAGCGATTCAAATGCTTTGGCGACCTGATGAATCTCATCCAAGTTGTCGCCGAGAATTTCTAAGCCATCACTTTTCTGGATGACTCTAATATTAAAATTGTCCTCGACGATCTTCAGAAACACATCTCCTTGTCCAAAAAGAGTTTGTGCCTCGGCATTGCTCTGCATTGGAACTTTTAGCGACTCTCGTTTCCGCAATACAATATCAACCTCCGTTTTTGGTTAGTACTCCGTAGCCCTAGAAGGACAGACTTTAAAGAAATATCTACCACGTCTGAGTCTTACGAATTTCTTGATTCTCACCGACCCACTTCCACGAAGTGCGTAGTAACCTGCGCCGGATGGTAACACATTTTTTATACAATATTCAACGCAAAAAGAAACGCGAAGTGAGCATGTTTCATCAATTTTCAGCATTTGGCCTACAATCCACCTCATGGGAATACAACATACATATAGCCCTACTACCTTTTTCTTAAACTTGACAGTCATTGTGATGTATGCTAGACTAACGGGCAGAGAAGGAGGCAAAGATGAAATGGAAAGCGACAGGTATTGGTTTGATTGCTGTACTCTTCAGTTTTGGCTGCGGCACATCCAACCAACTCTCTACTGGAACCATTTATGATGCTAAAGCGCAGATAGACGCCGCGAAAGAAGTCGGTGCTGAAAACCTGGCTACACAGGAACTGACCGATGCTGAACAGATGCTTGCCCGAGCAGAAGCAGCGTTACAGGATGGAAAGAAGGATGCTCATCGGCTGAGTGTACACGCCTATCTCAAAGCCAGAGTCGCTGAAGAACTAGCCATTGCGACTCAGATGGAAGCGCAAGCACAAGAGTTAGAACAGCAGCTAGAATTGAGAGCGCAGGCCGCGGAAGCGGTACGCCGCGAGTTTGTAGACGCAGAACGTGAGTTGGAACAATTGAAATTGACACCTGAAAAGTAACCGTTTACGCCCCCCGAACGCTTGCCCTGAAAATTAGCGAATTACTCGGAGGAACAAATTCCCATGCAGTGTCACCGATTTACAACCATCCCCGTTTTGCTCGTTATCCTGTTGGTGTTGATCGGATGTGCGGGACAGGTTGATCCGATTGTCCTTGAAACGAGCCTACAATACGCTCAGAATGCGGTTTCAAATGCCCGACGGATGCAGGCTGAAACGTATGCCAAAGAACAGCTTGAAAAGGCAACACAATTACTGGAACAAGCCGAAAGTGTAGAGGATGGGATTCAGAGCTTGGAGTTAGCGTTTCAAGCGCAAATGGAGGCGCAAATTGCAGGTGCACAAGCACGCCAACGAATTGCTGAACAGCAAATCGATCAAGTTCGCAAGGCCGACCTGAAAGTCATGATACAAGAGATGGAATATAAGGTCAAAACCGCGCAGACGCGCCAAGCAATCGCGGAGGAACGTGCAAAACGGGCTTTAATCCGAGCTCTGCGGGCTGAGCAACGCGCCGAAACTGCGCAAGCTGAGGCGGATGAGGCGAGAGAGGATGCCCAAACTGCGCTTGCCCGTGCTAAAGTAAAATTAGCAATTTCCGAAGCTCAACTTTTTCTTGATGTCGCCAAGGAAACAGAGGCGATGACTTATGCCCAAGACGACTATCAAGCTACTGTAGATTTGATTAAGCAAGCAAACGCGCTTATTAATCGAGGTAAATTTGAGGAAGCCAAGGAGGCGGCAGTTCAAGCCAAAGCGCGGGCAAAGGTCGCCCACAGTGTGGCGACATCCGCGATCAGTAAGGTCGTCGCGTCAAAAGCTGGGGCGCAGACAGAAGTTACCGTCGCAATTGCACGAGCACAAGTGGAACTTGATCGAGCAGACGACGCAAATGCATTTGTGCATGCTGAGGAGTTTTTTCAACAAGCCACAACGAAGCTCGGAGATGCAACGCAAGCACTAAAATCGGAACAGCACGATGAGGCGATACGTTTAGCCAGACAAGCCGAAAGCATCGCTCGTAAAGCCTATAACGTTGCTGAATCCGTTGAGCGACAACGAAAGGCGGAGGAAGCGAGGGAAGAACAAATCGCACAAGCCAAAGATGTCATCTTCAAAGTGGAGGAGGGAATAAATCTGGAGGCAGGAACCCAAGTCCCAAATCTCGCATCTGGGCTTTACGAACAGGCAAAAACCTTGTTGGCAGATGCGCAAGAAGCACTGGGCAACGAAGACTATCAGCATACCCTTGCGGTTGGACGACAGAGCCTTGAGGTTCTAAACAGGGCTATTGAAAAAGTGAAACAGATTGAATCCGTTGAGAAGCGTATTATCGACGCGGCTGGTGTGATTTCATCAGCGGAGATCACTCAAACCCAGATGGGGGTCCTGATTCGATTCAGTGGTGACCTCTTTAAATCGGGGAGTACCGAACTGAATCCTAAATTCTTCCCGATGTTCCGTCAGCTTGCAGAGATTATCAAACCGACCGCCGATTACAGCGTCCGAATTGAGGGACACAGCGACAGCATTGGTGACGCTAAGACCAATCTCAAATTGACAGAGAAGCGGGCGGATGCGTTTATGACATATCTCGTTGAGAAATGCGGTGTGCCGAAAGAACAGATGACAGCCGTCGGTTTAGGAGAAAGCAAACCCATCGCAACAAATGTCAATAAGGCTGGGAGAGCAAAGAACCGTCGCATAGACACAATCATTTTGACACGGGAGAGTGAAGTTGACAATTGACGTACATTCAATGGAGATTCGCCAAATTGAACCGTTCGTTGTCCACCAAATTGCACAAAGTCTGTTTGGCGATCGGTACGTCATTATCTATGACAAGACCATTCAATTTCATAGCCACTGTTATTATGTCAAACGAATTGAAGACGCCAATCATCTGTGGTTTGGATACTACTATCTGCTTGATGCAAATACGCAGTTGGCGATGTGGAATGATATTGATTTCGCACCATCTGGGACTTATGGCGCAATTTTCCATCCGAAAACAGGAGAGATCGCTGGATATGACGAAACTTGATTGAAATGAAGAACTGCCTCCCGCACTGGGTTTGAATTGATGGAACAAATGAGCAGGGGCAAGTTAATTCTTACGCATTTAGGTACTTGCCTATCAGCAGATCTAATTTTCGCCGAGTGTCTGCGGGAATTCGCTCCGGATTTGTTGCAATCGCTTTTTCAAGCGCATGTGGGCACGTACAACCTTCACGCTTTGCCGGAATTTTGTGGATGACGGCCTTAACTGCCTGTCTTGCCATTTCCACGTTTGCAAACAGATTCTGGAGAATCATCTCGGTGGTCACGTGATCATGCTCGGGATGCCAGCAATCGTAATCAGTTGAACAGGCTAAGGTTGCATAACAGATCTCGGCTTCACGAGCCAGTTTCGCTTCAGGAGCAGCGGTCATTCCAATGACATCAAAGCCAAGTTGCCTGTAGACGGTTGATTCAGCCTGAGTGGAGAAAGCCGGGCCTTCCATACAGATGTATGTGCCGCCCATGTGAGTCATTTCACCGACTTCGGTGGCGCCTTCATACAGCAGTTGACTGAGAGTTGGGCAAAACGGATGAGCAAGGCTGATATGGGCGACGAGTCCTTCGCCAAAAAAGGTGCTTTTTCGATCTTTGGTGTGGTCATAAAGCTGATCGGGAATCACGAAGTGGCGGGGCTCAATCTCCATTTTGAGGCTGCCAACTGCACTCACTGAGATAATCCATTCTACGCCTAAACTTTTCAAAGCATAGATATTAGCACGGACGTTAATCTCCGATGGTAACAGTCGGTGTCCGTTGCCATGACGAGGCAGGAACGCCACCCGTTTTCCTTCGATTGTCCCCAAGGTCAACGAATCACTCGGCTTTCCGAATGGGGTATCCAAATCGACCTCTTCGATGTCGGCGAGTCCTTCCATCTCGTAAAATCCGGTGCCACCAATCACTCCAATTTTAACACTCATAGGTCCTCCATGTTTTGAAACCTGTAAAGTCTGAGTAATTTTTGCCTGCCTGAACTCTTGCGAGTTCAGCTACGGGCCCCTACGCCCCTTCGGGTGGGAGGAAGAACCTCGCACAAAATAGGCTTTCAACGAAACTCAAAGGAACGACATGGGTAATGAAGGCATATCGCTTCAAAATGTGTCTGACCAGTATAGAAAAATGAGGATTTACATCAAGAATGGCATTATTGCATTGTGGAAATTTAACAATTGAAGGCGAATCAAGTTCCGCCGTTGCAACTTATATGCGCGTAAAAGAACTAGATCTCATCTTCGACCTCGGGCGATGTCCGATAAATTTTATTGGAACGCAACATGTTTTCATCTCTCATTTTCACTTAGACCACTATTTCGGCTTACCAATTTATATTAGCCAGCGCTGGCTGGCAAACATCCGCCCCGGGAATATTTATGTTCCCGCAGAAGGCATGGATGAACTTCAGCGCATTTTAAATCAGATAGCAACGCTAGACAGTGGTCGGGTATGGAATTACCACCTCACTGCTGTTCAGGCTGGAGATGCAATCCAATTTCGAAAGAATCTGGTAGCACACGTCCTGCCGTGTTGCCATACAGTTCCATCAATAGGCTATCTCATCTGTGAGGTACGCGATAAACTAAAACCGGAGTTTCACAATTTGCAAGGGCACGAGATTGCTGAGTTGCGACGCGCCGGAACCAAAGTGACTACACAAATTGAGTTGCCGTTAATTGCCTATCTGGGAGATACTCATAAAGTTCCGATTGACGCCCATCCTTTGCTGAAGCAATGCAAGATTTTAATTTGCGAATGCACATTTATCAAGCCTGAACACCGTAAACGCGCAGAGGAAACAATGCATTTACATCTTGATATCTTACCGACACTGCTTGAAACCTTCGAGAGCGAACATATCGTGCTGTGCCATTTTTCACGGCGATATACGCCTGAAATCATTCTTGAGCATATCTCTTCCATGCTATCGCCTTTAGATCGCCCCCGCGTTCAACTATTTATTTAAACGTTTGGTGTAAATTATCCAGAACTTGCTTGTAGCCGAACTCGCCAGAGTTCGGTCTTTGGTCGCAGTGAATCCGAATTCTTGCGAATTCGGCTACGGGGTTGTTAAATCCACACCAGGCGTTTAAATGGCCCCACTGCATTTAAGTAAATCATGAAAAAAGACCTGGCAAGTTTCTAAAACCTGTCAGGTCTTTGATTTTGACCGACCGATATTATTGAACATCACCGAGCGTTTCAGTCATGGTTGCGCCGGGATAATCGTTCGGGTCTTGATCCGAGGTACCAGCCTCCTGCTCCTTGTAGAGCATATGACCGTCACCATCCTGATCTAGCTCCATCTGGCGAACAATCTGTTCAGCTTCACGGGAATACGGCGTTGGGCCTTTATTGATACTCATATACGCCTTGAATGCCCTGTGTGCCAGACTGAACTCACGAATCGCGCGGAAGCAAACGGCTTGCTGATAAACAGCTTCATTGCGCCATGTGGATTCAGGGGAGTTTTTGAACAGATCTTCATAGGCTTCGATCGCGCGCTGATATTGCCCATCTTGCTGATACAAACGCCCAATCTGATAGCGTGCGTCCGCAGACGCAAACTTTTTGTATGACAAATTCTCTGCCAACTTTCGGTAAGATGCAAGGGCATACGGATAGTTTCTCAGCTTCTCCCAGCCTCGCGCAATAGATTGGAAGTCCTGAACAATTCGATCAGCCTGACCCATGAGGTATCTTTCACTAGCGAGTATCACACGACCAGCATTTTCATACTCAATTGCTTTCTTGCTTGTATATTTCTTGATGTCCTCCTGATCGAAACGAATCTCGTCCAGGATTTCCTTGGTCTCCTTCAACAATGTTGCGGCTTGATTAGCTTCAAAGGCCTCAGGGAAATTTTCAATGACTTTATTGTACGCTCCCCAGCCGCCGGAGTTAGAGTAATCGTAGAGTTCATAAAAATAGATTCTTCCAACATTGTACTGTGACTGAGGTGCCTTTTTATGATTCGGAAACTCGTCAGCCATTTTTTCATAATACCGAATCGTCTCGCCATAATTCGCCAACGATTCATAAGCTTTTGCAACGTTAATTAACGCTTCCGCTGCTTTGTTCTGGCTATCTTCGGTTTCGAGGCGGTTTCGATAAACGCGCAAGTCATTGCGGATGATCTGGCGGTTTTTGCGAATATCGGCAATACCACTTCTCGCTTTACCACCTAGATAACCTGTCGGCGAAAGATCTACAATGGCCTGGTAATGTGTTGTTGCTTCATCCCACCTACCGTGCCGCTGATGAATCGCCGCGAGTCCAAAATGCGCCCGTTGGGCATATTTTCCGTCCGGAGATCTCTCAATGATGGTGTTGTAGTTCTTCATCGCACGGTCATAGAGTTTTTCCCGTTTCGCCTTCTCTTTTTTTCTTTTTTCAGGATCATCGGATTGAATACGAAATCCATTAGCTTGCTCCAAGGCGATTTCTGCACTTTGGATTTTGACACTCAAAGGTGAGAGGGCGCCTGAACAACCGATAATCATTGTAGCAAGAATGGCAAGTGCAACGCACGCGGAATACGACAACAAACGGTTCATGGTTATTCCTCCTTAACTTTAAAAAACTGGATTCTGTGATATTTAATTCAAGTTGCTACCTATTGAAAAAGAACCCAAACTGATGTGACAAACTGTCATATAACAGCAAATCCTTCGATTCGTTGTCATATTTTTTCTTTATCACAACTTGGGTACTTGAATACAGAAAATTAGTTAGCATAACGCCACAATAGTATATTATATCGATTTCCCAAAAAAGATCAAGAAAATTCTCATCTTTTCCCAGATCTAAAAATTACAATCCTATTTTGCCTTCACTGTGAAATTAATCGTAATGGTGCCAGATTGCACGACCTGCCGAACATTCCTAGGCAATGAACTAAACCGCATCTTTTTGACATACTGTATCGCTTTCTCTTTCAGTCGGACTTCGCCGACTGTCGTTCCAGGCCTGGGTTGAACATTGAAAACGGTTCCATCAGGTCGGACTTTGAAACTGAGCTTGACAACGCCTCCCTGTCCTTTCTCCTGAAGCTCACCCGGAAGTCGATAATTTCTCCCTTGCACTTCACCACCGATATTGATGCCGGGAGTCCCTTTCGTTATGCGATTCGTTTGAGCACTGGACAAGCGTCCCGGCGCGAGGCGTCCCGTTAGGTGTTGTCCCCGCTCCCCTATCAGCGGCTTTCGAGCATCACTGTTCGGCAACCCCCTACGTTCAGAATGACTGGTGTGTCCCTCTTGAGGCGTGATCGGTTTTGCTTTAACGATAGCGTCTAGTTCATCCTGCCCGTCAGTCTGATGGTGCCCTCGCGGCGAAACTGCG
>JADFGN010000343.1 GCA_022567695.1 Candidatus Poribacteria bacterium
TTGCGAATGCGGGGTTTGATGTACTTACACTCGCAAATAATCATATTGGGGATTATGGCGATGATGCGTTGTTGGCAACGCTGAGAATCTTGCATGCAAATCATATCAAATATTGCGGCGCCGGCCCCGATTTGGCGACAGCGAGAAAACCAGCAATCGTGGAGGTTAAGGGCAAACGGGTTGCCGTTTTGGGATATGTCAACGCCTATCCGTTTGAATTCTTTGCAGATGAAAGCCAGCCCGGGACCGTGCGTGGAAAACCTGAATACTTTGTCGATGACATCAGGAAGGCGAAAAGAAATGCAGATTTCGTGATTGCGACTTTTCATTGGAGCGGTGAGTTAGTGACGGAACCTCGTGAATATCAGGAATTGTTCGGGCATCTAGCAATTGATGCGGGGGCAGACCTTGTTTTCGGTCATCACCCGCATATTTTACAAGGGATTGAGGTTTATAACGGTAGGTTAATTGCTTATAGCTTGGGGAATTTTGCATTCGCATCCTATAGTAAAGATGCGCTAACGAGTGCGATTTTGCGGGTGACCTTTGAGGACGACGGCATCAAGCGTGCCGAGATTATCCCGCTCAATGTCTTTAACGAGGAGGTTGCTTTCCAGCCAAGAGTGTTGAATGATGAGGCCGCAGAGGCCGTGATTAACGAAGTGCGAACCCTGTCAGAGAAATGGCACACCAAACTCACGATGGAGGGCAACTTGGGAGTCATTCAGATTAAGCCGTAGATCGATTGCCATGAGTCGTGGAGATTCCGATACCAATTCTCTCAATCTTCTACTTTTGCTCGGATGCCGATGTCCCGGGAACGTATTTCACCACATGCACATCTTCAATGGTAATCAAGCCTTGCCTTCAATTTTCATACATTTACCCAAAAATTCTACAAGAAGCGAGCCAATCGTACCCCCAGCCAGACCGCGACAAATCCGGCAGACAAACTAAGTCCTGCATTCAATATTGCTTGAAGGTAGCTTCCTGAGTTTGCTAAAGCAAATGTCTCATATTCAAAGGTCGAAAAAGTGGTATATGACCCAAGAAATCCGATGGCGATCAGCGGTCTCAGGTGCGGAGGGATGACGATGTAGCGTTCCGCGATCAAGGTGATGAACAGTCCCAATATAAAAGAGCCGGTGACATTTACGAAAAACGTTGCGTACGGAAAAATATCTTCCAAACGCCCGGTCAACCAACCACCTATCCAGTAACGGGCATTGGCACCTAACGCCCCGCCAATACCGATGTAAAAACTCAGCTTCAGGATGGTAAGCCAAGAACTATCCAACGTTTCCTCCTGCCAATCTGCGCCTTCTCGTATGATTCACGGCAGACCTTGCTTTTGCCGCCCAGCGTGATGTATCGATTTGTGTTAATTTCCCGTAACGATCGGTAAACAGCAAATGCTCTTTTCGGCAAGCGTGCTCAAAAATCTGCTTCGTAATTTCGACATCCTTGCGACAGTATTCCGTTACCAAATCAGTTCTACCAGCTTTCCACCAACGCACCGATTGTAATCCATCGGCTGATTTGGCTGTCCCCAAAGTTGCCTTTGCCAGTGCGTCCAAACCGACCCGAAATCCGAGCGTACGATGAATTTCGACGAGCATATCGAATGTCGGCAATTTCCAAAGCGCCATAGAGGTGTACGGCTTGAGGGCAACGTAGTCAAACCGCAGAAGGTTGAATCCGACAATCAGGTCTGCTGCCTTCAGTTGAGAGATGAGCGCATCTACGTTCTTCTCAAGAAAGGTGACGTATTCTCGATCGGTGGTGTTGTAAGTCACGCCGACAGCGAGTTTCATCTGATCAATGTTTGACCAGCCACCGACCTCTTTGGCACTTTTTTGCGTCTCCAGATCGAAGTAGACAACATTGGGGTTTTGATTGGTAGAATTTGGTTGATGGGAATTCATCATCTAATCTTCTGAAGTATCGGTACTGCGATGTGAAGTAACCGTTCAGGGTCTGTGGAGAAAATGCACGAAAATGGATTTCCTATCGCGCCATGGGAGGGCGACGCTCCCGCGCGAAGCCTCACAGTTCGGCAGGAGCCTCACCCTCCCATCGGCGGAGAGCTTCTCACCCTCCTACTATGTGAGAAAGCATGATGATCGCATTGCTGTTGGTAGCCACGCTCCATTACCCTTTGACCGATATTGTATCGGTGATACGAAGTAATGTCAAGTTGTGTTGTTTTCCGAATTTTTCTTCATTGCCATTTCAAATGCCTGTTTTATCACTGCATAAGGCTGGGCTCCGACGACCATGTACTGCCCGATAATGAATGTCGGCACCCCTGTGATGCCGAGACCTCTGGCCTTTTGAATTTGAGAATCAACGAGAGATTTCATCTGCCGCTCAGCGAGGCACTTTTCCGCTGCGTCTCTGGACATGCCGATTCCTTCAGCGATTTCTAACAGGACCGCTTCGCTTCCAATATCTCGGATTTGTTGAAAATAGGCGTCAAAGATGGCAGTTCGGAACACTTCCCCCTTTCCCTCTTGTTCGGCGTATTCGCCCAATTCTAGCGCGAGACGAGAATTCGAGTAGATGACGTGTGTCCCAAATTTCAGACTTGCGTCTGCTGCTAACGCTTTTGCGTTTTCGGAGATTCGCTTCAAATGTGGATTATTTTGGTAAAACATAGTGGGCGGGATACCGCCTTCCGGTGCTTCCGGGTGCAACTCAAAACTCTTCCAGATGACAGGGATACTGTATTCCTGCTGAAGTTTTTGAACGCGTTCTGCACCGATGTAGCAGTATGGACAAACGTAGTCGGAATAGATTGTTACCGTTACTTTTTTCATAGATTGTTCCTCGGCTTCGGTGTTGATATATTGTCTCAACAGCCTTTTCCTAGCACCCCTTGTCATGGAGTGGTATAATTTCATGATCAAGCATTGAAGGAGGCAAACATGTCAAAATTGAATATTGCTTTAGTCGGCGCAGGGAGACGCGGTGGTGGAGCGCATCTCCCGGTTATTGCAAAGCTCAAGGATGTCTATAACCTCGTCGCCATTTGTGATATGGATGAGGAAGTCGCTAATCGATACGCCAAACAATATGGCGCAAACCCCTACACCCACATCCGAGATTTGGTCAAGCGTGAAAAACTTGATGTCGTGGACATTACGGTACCCGGTACCGCACACCACGCGGTTGCGTGCTTCATGGCGGACGCTGGCGTGAACATCATTATTGAGACGCCAATCGCCGTGACTTTGCCGATGACAGACCTCATGATTGAGGCGGCGAAGAAGAACAGTGTCAAACTCGAAGTCGCTGAAAACTACTACCGTGCACCGAGAGAGCGCTTTCTATCGAAGGTAATCGAGGGCGGCGCAATCGGCACAGTGGGGCGAATCTATCGCATCTTTTACGAAGGCGGTTATCATGGAATGAGTATGCTCCGCCTCCGTGCAGGCGGTGAGCCGAAGTCGATTCTCGGCGTTTCCCAAACGACGCCAGTCATTCCGATTATCGATCGCATGAAGCGACATCACACTGATGAACGCTGGACGATGGGCTTTCTGGAATTTGACAACAATGCGACGGCGTTAATGGTCTACTCAAACGTTATCCACGCCCGATCGCTCGGACGTGGGCAAAGTGGAATTTCACAGATCGATGGAAGTAAAGGAACAGTGGTCGGTGAGGAGATTTATGTTGTCCCTGCCACCGATCTGGAAACTGGCGCAAGAGGCGTTCCCCACACCCCGACACGCACGACGATTGATGTAGACGGGGTTAAAGTGATCGAGAAGATCGAACTTGAACTCCCCGATCAGGTGGTCACGTGGGATAACCCGCTGAAGCACTATCCGCTCTCCGAAGGACAAATCGCGGTTGCTGATGAACTTCTCAGCATTGCCAACGCTGTGCTGAACGATACCGAACCGGAATACGGCGCATGGCTCGCCCGACAAGATCAGGAAATGAACATCGGTATGAGCGAGTCTGCCAAACAGAGCCGTGAAACACTGACCTTCCCGCTAACCGATCTAACCGAAACCGAGCGAAGCACGCACGAAAGTTACGAAAAACAGCACGGTCATCCCATTGATGACATTGAGGCGAGTATTGATACTTTTTTCGCCCGTCGGTGAAAAATTGGCGTTCAGATGGCCCAATACTTCCATAGGTCGTCAGGGATTTCGTATTTAATTTTTGCTCGGCGTTGGTGCGACCAGCGGGAAAAGATGCCGAAACGTGGGCTATGACTAACGTTGCCCGATCCGGTGTGACACAGAAAAGCGTGCCAGAAGACAACGGTACCCGGAGAGGCCGTGAATTCCGCCGGTCCCTCCGGCGACCGATCTGAGAAGATGTGCCAGCCCCAATTTTCCACCTCCCTGAAGCTACCATCGATCTGCTCCGGATATTGCAGAAAGTACTCGTGCGTCGTATGATGGCTTCGAGGCCAATAGACAAACCCGCCGCCGCCCGGCTCGACGTCGTAAAGGTAAGTCGTTGCACCCAGCATGAATGGGCTCCAACCACCGGGACCATAAGCATCAATGTGTCCACTTGCTGGCATTGACCATTCCGCTTCCGGATTGGGCCATTTCACCAGTGGCGATCCGCCCCCTCCCGTGAAATTCCCGCCACCGAGTTGTTCAACCATTGCAGCAACCGCAGGCAAGCGTCCGAAGGTCTTATCTGGGGGATCGACCTGAAAGCCGTTTACGACGTATTCATTCGGCCATGTTTCAGGGGTCTGTAAACTGCTGCCTAGATGTGTCCACATCTGTTCACGCCACATTTCGACCACATCGGGTTCAATGAGGTTCTCGATAATTAGGTATCCATTATCCTTGAAGGATTCGATCTGTTCGGTTGTTAAGTACAAAGTTTCCTCCAAATTTAGATGAGAATTTTGGTGAGCAATACCCGCTTGGCTTGTTACCAAGGCACTTGTACTCCTAATTCATCTGCCAAATTTTTGAGATTTTCCAATTGAGATTTGTGGAGAGGAATTCCGTCCACCCGGCGTTTCTGTGTCAATTCCCACTCAATCTCGCCCGGCAAGGTCACACGATCAAATCCTTTGCGCGGTTTGGCTTGACGAGTCAGACGGATCTGGCTATCAATTTCCGCTTTGAATGCGTCAACTGGAGTGAAACCAACAATGTTGATCGCCATGAAAAAGTGCGCGGTTGCATGTTTTTCAGCGGGGGCGTCCCCCGGATTAAACTGTTTGACAATGCCCGTGAGTCCACCGCCCAAAGGACCACACAAAATATCCATCACAATCGCGAGGGCGGAGCCCTTTGGTCCTGCCGCAGGTAGAATAACGCTCACCTTTGACGGATCGTCGGTGTCCTCACCGTTGGCGTCCAATGCCCAACCGATCGGAATTTTTTCCTCGTATATCCGCGCTGTCCCGATTCTCCCAGCCGCAACCGTGCCACAAGCCATGTCCAATACGATCGACGGCTCTTCACCAGCAGGGATTGCGTAGGAGAGCGCATTGTTACCAATCGAAGGAGTCATCGCGCCGAACACCGCCGTATTGACCCCCGGACCATTTGTGGTTGCAAAGCCGATCATGTCGTGTTCAAGTGCCCGCATCGAATGGCTGGAAGCAGCACCAAAATGGCTGCTGTTGCGGACAACCGCTATCCCAATCGAAGCAGCTTTCGCCTTTTCGATTGCCATATTCATCGCATGGAAGCCGACGAGATGCCCCAATCCACGATCGCCGTCCAGCAGGGCAGATGCAGGATTATCCGCCAACACCTTAATATTAGGCGTTGGATTCACGCTGCCGTTCATCACGCCACGCACATAGCCCGGTAGTGGTCGTGTGGCATGTGAATGAACACCGCGCAGATCCATCAGTACCTGCATTTCGGCAATCGTGTCAGCGTCCTTTTGAGTCACGCCCGCTTTCTGATAGAGTTGGCTGCATACGGATTGTAAGTCATCTGCGTTGACGTTTATTTCCTGTTCGTGTCGATTCATGATCAAGTTCCTTTTTAATGAGCTTTTTCACTTTACCTGCGAGTCTGTCTTTAGCTTTTTCATCAACTGGTCTTCAATGATACGCACCATCGCCAAGAATTTCAAGGATAAAGATGCGAAAAACCACTTCAATTTGTATCCTACATAATCTGATATAGAGTGAAACCGTAGGAATTTTTGATTGACGTGCGAAGTCAAAAAGCGTATAATTTTCAATGTTATCATATAAAATACCTGATGTGAGCTCCTCAAAGCATGAATTTCATTGGATTCCCTGCCCCCTTAAACTGATGGTTCTATGCCGCAAGGACAGATCGTGTATCTTGACTTTGATAGACTATCAGACCCACCTTACTATCGTATCTTTGGTAAAAGAGCTAAGTCAGTGCTGATAAGACTTTTCGCATCATTGGGGGTGGATTTTCGAATTCAACAATCACCGTTTTTCAGACATAATAGACGCGGGTAGAAATCGATAATCTGACCGCTTAAAGCGACGATTTCGGCCAACGTCGATAGGTCGGTTAATATTTCTTCGTCAGCGAAACGCTTTAGGTCTCTAGAATCGATAATCCCGGATTTCAGGGGAGTTATACTCGTTTCGAGTTAGAATTTAGGGGTTTGGAAAATTCTAAAACTCGAAAGGGAGACCCTCTTGAAACGATACATCATAAACCATAACCCCGCAGGTGTTGGGGCAACCGGCTGTGGCGGATTGAAGCCATTCGTAGACCACCTAAAGCATCGACTGCATCTTCATTGGATTGTCAAAGGGTTCGGACACAAGCTTTGGGGATACAAGCTCAGTGCCCTGGTGTTGGTGTTGCTCTGTCGTCCGCAACTTGGCGCGAAAAGTATCGCAGCACTTCGTGAGAAACTGCTCACTCGGTTCATCAGCAGACTCTTCTACATTCGATGGGAATCGAAAGCCGATGGTTCGCGTGAGAAACAAAGGGCAAGTGTCGATGTGCTGTATGACTTGTTGGAGAAGTTATCTCCTAAACGGATTGGCAAAGCGATGAACAACCATATCAAGCGGATGAGGCGCGAAGGTAAAATTCCCAAGATACTGGATTTGGTTATTGACAGTGTCATCATTGAACTTTCGGTCAAAAGTCTTTCAAAAAGCCGCTTTGAGAAAATCGGTGGCCGTAAGATAAGGAACAAGTATTACCGCGGCTTCAGAGTCTATGTCGCCATTGACCTGATGACCAAGGCACTGCTATACATTGACTTCTGTCCCATCTCAACCAATGATTCCGAGCAACTCATTCCAATCGTCAAGGCTGTGCGAAAGCTGAAATTCCACCTCCACAGTACAATTTTCGACCGAGGATTTTGGAAGGGAGACAATTTCAATTGGTTGCAGAAGCATGGCATCCTTTTCTATACTGTGCTCAAGCATTACACCGACGAAAATCGTGCTCTAGTGGCGAGTATCAATTCACGAAGTCCAGGCCGGCTAAAAGTCCGCGATGGATTCTGGGTCACCGAGGTCAATGGAGTTCGCTTGCCAAGGTATATCGAATCCCAATCTCTGCGTTGTTTCGTCGTCCGCATGCGAGGCAAGAAACCATGGGCGGTTTTGACCAACGATAAATCCATCAACGCCATTGGTGCGGCACAATTCTATCTGCGTCGTAACCTCGTCGAAAAGGTCATTCAAGAACTGTTGGAAGACTATTCACTGGCAAAGCTTCCGCGGAGTGCATTCGACGAGAACGCTTGTTGGGTGCTGATGACTGGATTTTCATACAATCTGTTTCTCGATTTCAAGATGACTGTATTCGGCATCCGCCAGACCGAAATCCTGAGACGGAAACTCTCGACCCTCATACGCCAGATTATCGATGTTTCTGCCATCGTCTATTATGTCAGAAAAATGCTGATTGTTGAATTCGAAAATCCACCTCCAACGATGCGAAAAGTCTTATCAGCACTGACTTAGCTCTTTTACCAAAGATACGTTATAGAGAAAGAGGTGTAGGAATGAAGATGACAACAAGGTTTGAAAGGGATAAGCGTATCATTGCGCAACTACGAAAAGACGGAAGAGCAAGCCTCACCCACATTAGTAAAAGCACAGGCATATCTATCTCAACCCTCTTTGAGCGCCTGAAACAACTCAAAGGACAAGCCATAACGAAATTCACGTGCATCGTGGACTTTAAGCGGTTAGGGCTGCATGCGCACTCGCTGGCTGTCTATAGAGTCTGCAAAGCAAACAAAAAGGCGTTACAAAAGTATTTGCATGCACACCCGAACGTGAACTCGGTGTACCGGATTAACTTTAAATACGATTTTCTAGTGGAGCTGGTGTTTGATGGACTGTTGGCACAAGAGGAGTTTATCGACAAGAC
>JADFGN010000344.1 GCA_022567695.1 Candidatus Poribacteria bacterium
CAAGCACAAAACTCACATCACTACCGATGAGCCAAAGTTGGTACGGGGCATCATTGTCACTGCTCAAGCGTTTTGAGACAACGACCTGATTCGATGAAACACTATCTGATCGTATCCACGCGGTGATTGACATGTCGCCGGTAAGGTCAAAGTTTGATTCGTTGGTGACATTCACATAATCATTAACATCAGCATTAAAATCAGCTTTGTTTTCATAACCATCCGCCAGAAAAACAACATCAATATTATCTTCTCCATGATACAAGACAGTGGTGCAATCAACTTGCGTATCAAAAGATTCAATTAAAGAATTAGCAAGTCACACAAATACAAGTAATATAATTAAAATTCTTTCTTCAGGAATGCTTGGATTTCTCTAATCTTCTTTAACACAAGAATCATGGCTATCATCCTTTCGTTATGTATCTTAGAATCTTGAAGTGTATTTCCTTACAAAGATCGACGAATTGCCTGACTTTTTGCTCTGTAAATTGATAATCTTCGTACCTTGCATTTGGAGACCATTTTTTGTAGAGAATCTTTACATTTTGGTATTTTGGGGGTATATTACTCGAATCAATAAATGGGACTTGAGATATATCGGGCAATTTCAAAAGAATTTCGCAATTTGTTCGGAAGTTATGGCTTCTTATTTGGTACTTAAATTTGCTTCCCCCAAAGCTAATCTGACGTGTCGTATCGTCTAGCCTTTTCACATTTCTCTCCATAGGATAACCAAGATAATCATATATTGCATAGTTTATGATACACTCAATTACATAGCCTGACAAGTAATAAATGTTTGCCAAGATGTGTTTTTTCTCTTTAGGATTTTGAACTTGTTTAAGATTTTGGCACATATATTGACATGTTTCCAAGTGCCGTATTGATGCGACTTTGTAATCCTTGTAAACCATGAGTGGTTGTTATCCTTCCGTGATTTAGATCAAAACTTCCGCATATAAATATCCCCCAGATCGCGCCTCGCATCACTCCATACCACGATTAAATCGCCCGACTCAGTCCGCACAACAAACGGGGGATGCTGCTCACCTTTCACCGTACAGATCGATACGCCATCTTTCTCCCAAAGCGTTTTCCCATCTAAATCGATCTGCTGCCCATAAATAGCGTTCTGACTTTCTTCCCCGTAATCCTCCCGGAAGTCCAGCCAAGCAAGGAAAAACCGATCACCCTGCCCCCGAACGAGAAATGGTCTATCTTGATGTCCGCCAGCCGTGCAGATGGGAATTCCGTTCTCCTTCCACTGCAACTTCCCATCGGCGTCGATCCGTTGGCCATAGAGATCGGCGTAGATGTCGCGCTCATCTCGCCAGACAGTGATAAATCCGCCATGGTTGTCATTAACGAGTGAAGCATGTTTCTGGATGCCAGGCGCATTACAGATGGTCACTCCATTTTCCCCCCATCGCTTGATTCCTGCTTGATCGATTCGCTGTGCGTATAGATTATCGTTGATGAAGTTGTCGTAGATCTGCCAGACAACGATTAGCCCACCCTCGCCATCACTGATCGTACGTGGCTCGCCCTGCATCCCTTCAAGCGGCGAAACAACGATCGGGGTTTTCCAGAGCGGCTTTCCGCTTATATCAAATCGATGTGCCATGATGTGCCACTGATCGTACCCGATAACATCCCACCAAACGACGTAAAATCCGCCAGCTTCATCGGCGATGAGTTTGGGATTACTTTGGAGAGAATCGGAGGGAAAAACGGGAATACCGTCAACCTCCCACATCGGGTGACCGTTGGGGTCAAGCCGTTGGATGTAGAGATCTTGTGTCGCTGAATCTCGCCGCTCATCCTCCCAGACGACAATAACACCGCCTTTGCCATGGCTCAAAATGTCAAGGGTCGATTGGTCGGTAGGGTTGGCGCAGACGGGAATACCACCTTCGCTCCACACAGTTTTTCCCGCGCGATCGATCGCTTGGGCATAGACATCCCAATTGGTCCCGCTCCGTCGATCTGTCCAAACTACGATTGTCTGATCACCACTTCGAACCAGCCGCAAGTACCGCTGATTGTTCACCTCTAAACAGATCGGCACGCTGTCGGTATTCCATAGCTTATCACCGGAGGCATTTACCCGTTGCGCGTAGACATCCCAATCTGCTCCTGTGCGGAAATCCTCCCAGACAATGACTACACCGCCTTCGCCATCGCTAACCGACCGAGGCAGAAATTGACCATCGGGAGCAATGCAGATGGAAATTTCCTCTGAAGCCTCACTGTGAAAAGCGATTGACAGGGGAAGACTACAAATAATCACGAAGCAATATATGCATTTCAAATTCTGAAGTCGAAGTATACGGAAAGGCATGATAAGCATTCTCTTTCACAATGTTCTGCCCATCTTGAGTGGGAGAACTTTCTACCGAGGTTTTTTATTCACCAGATAAATACCACAGGCCACAAGCACGACCCCGCCGATCAGACTGAGATTCATCTCATCTCCCATGAGCAGATAACTGAGTAATACACCGAAGAGCGGCGTGGTAAAAAACAGAACGACTAATTTGCTGGGGCTGTACTTCCTCAGAACAGATGTCCAACTCAGGAAACAGAATCCCGCTATAACAACTCCTTGATAGAGAATCGCGGCAACGCTGGAAACAGAAAACTGATAAGTTGCTCCCTTTTCAAAGAAAAGACTCAATCCTAAAAAACATGGCAGGCTCAAAATCATCAGCCAGATCAACAGACGATAAGGGTGGATGGTTTGTATCATGAGTTTGGTCACCACAACTCGGAGACCTAATAGACAACCACTCGCCAACACGATAACATCCCCAAGCAGGTGGTCGCGGGTGCTGAGTTGGAAGTTTCCTGCGAAGGTCAATGCAACGCCACCGAAAGCCAGAATGAGTCCAAGCGTTTTTGGAACAGATAATCGATCGCCCGGCACGAGGAGATGGGCGAAAAGCGCGGTAAAGAATGGGTATGTGCTGACCAAAATTGTAGAACGCGATGCACTCGTCAAGTGCGTACCGATATTAAGTGCAATAATCTGGGCCAGGAAAATGCCCGTCAAGAGCATCATGGGGAACAGTTCCCCGCGATTTATGCGAATGCGAATGTGTCGGGTAAGCGACCAAGCCGTAATCACCAAAAATCCCAAGAGAAAGCGAAGTACGGCGAGTGCTAAGGGTGGGATGTCTTGTAAACCGATTTTAATTGATACCGAATTGCCGCCCCAGAGACATGCGAGTAACAGTACTAGCGCAATCACTTTGGCATCCGGTGGCTCGTTAGGAATTTCAGATTTCTTCATAGATTTTGATTGGAAAGTTCATTCCTGCGGTCCAGATGGATATGGCGTGCAGATGTCCACCAACTCGATCAAAGATGAGATTTCAAAATCTGGTTGAATACCCGTATCGTTTCTCTGCCGCTGACGATTGAGCCAAACTGATTGCGTCCCTGCTTGTTTCGCACCGAGCACATCATTTTGGAGCGAGTCACCGACATGCAACAACTGACCTTTCGTACAGCCCGCCTGCTCTGTTGCAATCTCAAACAGCTGCGGATGAGGTTTTTCGACGCCGTAGTCCTGAGAAAATACTGTAAACTGAAACCATCCGGCTAATCCACACCGATCTGGATAGCTGTTCCCATTGGAGAGAATTCCGAGCGTATATTTGCCTCGCAGTGCATGAAGCGTGGGGAGGACGTCATCGAAGAGTTGAACATCCTCAAATCGATGCTTCAGATAGAAGGCATTGAGGTGAGCCGCTAAGTCGTCGTCCGGATTTCCGATACATTCAAGGGTTCGCTTGAATGCCTCAAGCCGAATCGCTTCATGCTTAATTGCCTTGCTTTTTTGTTCATCCGCCACTTGATTTCGAATGGCGATTAGGGTTTCAACGGAAAGCGAATTCGGTGTAGTGGAAACCAGACGGCGAAGTTCAGTCAGCGTACAACGTAGCGCGTGGCGCATGACTTTCTCAAAATCCCAAAGCGTGCCGTCTGCGTCAAATGAGATGGTCGTGATTCGGTTGGTATTGATGGACATAGCGCAAAAGTTGATGAATAAAATGAAGTCGGAACAGGATTGCATCTCTGAAT
Source organism: Candidatus Poribacteria bacterium (assembly GCA_022567695.1). Taxonomy (GTDB): domain Bacteria; phylum Poribacteria; class WGA-4E; order WGA-4E; family PCPOR2b; genus JADFGN01. Next base: position 4,090 of record JADFGN010000344.1, read on the forward strand.
CTTGCACCTTGTTGCTTAATTTAACTGAGGCGTAAAATCGTGCCTTTGCCACCCACAATCCAGCCTTGATCTTTGTATAGATTAATATCCAAGAGATTGAATTTCGCATCGTTGGGTTGAATTTCCCATGTTTGTCCGCCATCAGTGGTTTGCAAAATTAAGCCATTTTCTCCGACCGCCCAACCATGCTGCGCTCCTTTGAAGGCAACACCCCGCAAAGCCTTCTTCGTCGGACTCTTCTGGGAATTCCAAGTAACACCACCGTCGGCCGTATGCAGAATTGAACCGTTGGTTCCAACAATCCAGCCATTTCGCACATCTGTGAAATAGACTCCCAACAGTGGCTCCTCAATATGGCTCTGTTGTTCCAACCAATGCTTCCCACCATCCTGAGTGTAGAGAATCTTCCCCTCTTCACCGACAGCCCAACCATTCTGATTATCAACAAAATGCACTGCCCACAAATGCTTACCGGGAGGTGCAGGCTGCTTCTCCCAGCGTCCGCCGCCGTTGTTTGTGTGAAGAATAACGCCTGAACCGCCCACAATCCAGCCTTCAGTTGGGTTAATGAAAAACAGGTCCAGCAATCCATTTTGGACTTGACTCTTCTGTTCTGTCCACGATTTGCCACCGCTTGCTGTGTAGTGAATTTGCCCCATTAGACCGATTGTCCAACCGTGAGTGGGCGTTGAAAAATGTACCCGATTGAGGGGTTTCTTGGATAGAGCTTTTGGGGGAGATTGCACCGCCCAGGTTAAACCGCCATCTATCGTCGTCAAAACGACGCCTTTTGAACCGACTGCCCAGCCGCGTTTATCATCGGCAAAGTGGACGCTGTACAAGTGCGCATCCGTTCCCGATTCAACCGTCTTCCAACTGCGTTGCGTCGTGTCTTGAGTACACCCGAAATAGCCGATGACGCAGATTAAAACTGTCAGTGTTTTGCAGGTTTGCTTTATCAAATTGTATTCCTCCCGTTATGGTCGCAAAGTTCGTAGTTACGTTGCAGGTGATGTCTGTTCTGTGACCTCTCCAATCTGTCGGTCGATTTTCCAAAATCGACGATCTAAGTATTTAGGCATAAATTTTCGTAGTCCGTCTACTGTCGGGATGGGAATCTCGACTTACTGCTCTGTAAAGTAAAGTGCGCTCTCATTCATGCTATGCTCTTCTGCTGCAGACAATTTGTCAGCCATTGTGGTGTAAGTTGATTGGGGTCAGTAATCACTTTGTCCATTGTCTTTGTCCAAGAAGTCAAATGCCAGTTGGAAACTGACCCTGAATGATACATTTTCAGATTTACGACGCATTCGCTTTGACACGGACGAATTTCACATTTTGACAAACGGTTAAATTCGCGAGAAATACTTTGGATATTGCTCTATTAAAGAAATAATAACTTCATAGGCTATCTGACGTACACTTGCATATTCTACCGGCCTTAATACTCCTACTTCCTCAATTCCTTGCTTCGTTTTAACAATAATCTTACCCATTGCTCCACCACGTGTTACGTCGTAGTAAGATTTATCGAGTTCCGGGTCAACATGCGAACCTCCATCGGTATCTGCAAGATGCAAGACAATATCTTTTCGACTAAACTTAATCTGGTCAGTAGCAATTACAATTGCACACCACCAGTCGTCAAAATGCAACTTAGGTTTTTGAAAGTATAGTAGAGGAGAACCGGGAATATAGATTGAAGGAACTCTCTTGAGTGGTTCATTCAAACGAGGTATATACCCGGTCTTTGCTCCTATTTGAAGCAGACAGAGCCCTGCAAAGGGAAGCTTATTTTGAGGATTATAATCCTCAGAGGTATCCATGAACATTACCTTATTTTTAAGCCCTAGTTGCGCTAAAAGAGAATGTGAGTGATTCGTATCATGCAGAATAATCCGTATAGAATGAGCTAATTGTTCCGCATGTGCAGCACTGCCATTGTCATATGATTCGCAAGAGTCATGCATGAATTGAATTTGGTTGCGAAGCTTCTGCTCCAAATCTGCTGTTGGCCTTTTAACTTTCTTCATTGTACCCCTCATTTATAACGAGCTTATTGCGGTGTCTTGTGTCGTTTCTTTTTCCACATCTGCCACCTTTCGTCATCGTCAACTTAACCCCACTCTCACTACCAGACACTCATATCGCGGCGAACGGAAAATCGGTGTGGTGAGATGAACACCTACACATTCACCGCCAAGGTATGAGTAGCGAGGTGCGCTGAAGTCATTGATGCGCCCGCTTCATTCCGCGTTGTTCCGTCGGAATCGCAGAAATGGACATGCCCGATGTATTTCGCAAATTTCGTGACAGCTTCCAGCGCACCCCGGCAAGCACTTGAGCATGGGCACAATCATAGATCCGCTTGAAATTATCGGAGGCAAGGGCGTTCACAATCTGCACAGCAATGTCATAATTATAGTCAACCTGCACCGGTTGGGCTCGATTGTCGTCATCACACCAAGTTGTTCAGCACGTTCCGCAACAGGTTTCAGAGCATCTGACAGCCGCGAAACCAGAACACCATCTGCCAAATCGAACTGACGTCCGACGGGCCAAAATCCGCTCTGCGTTCCCCATAGTTTATCCCCACTTTACACAATTTCTGATTGCATATTCGGGTGAGGCATGATAGGATAAATAACAGATCGATCAGCATTGATACAAGCAGCCGTAATTTTAACCGATTTTGGGAGTTGTGTCAACGAGGAGGTTGTCAAGATAAGGAAGAAATTGTTCAACGGTTTACACTTCATAGTCCGCCTATGGAATCAAGGATTTGACATCGAACTTTATTGTTCACTTTTTTGGTGAATCTGCTCGTTTTAGGGCAATAAATCCAACTCGGTGAGGTCCTGTTGCTTGCCCACGGTGGCATATTATATGCACCTAAATCTTTCAAGCGTATCGAATTTCACTCAAGATGATAACTAATGCATCATGGCAGAAATAACTCCCTAAATAATCCCAAGTTAAGTTGGGAATCAGACACCGAGTTTGGGCAAAAACCCAGTGTCTACAAATCGGGGAAAACTTACGCCGTGCAATATCCATCGGGCGAAAACCGACGCAAACCCTTGTCAACACTCGTTAAGTCGCAGTGCTCTATGCACCAAAAACGGCGCGAAAATCCCGCAGATGGAGTGCAACTTGCCCTGTTTTCTCTCAAATTTCGGTCGAATTGACCCCACGACTTAACGAGACTACGAGCGGTTTATCCGCATTTTTGCGAGATTTGCATTCCACGAAAATTGCCAGCCTCACTCTAAAAGGAATACTATTTACGTGGAATTATTTAGGGTATTGGGGAAGATTTTGCTTGCACGCCCTTTGGCAGAAGATAAAGCACAGCCGCGATTTCTTCGGTGGTGGCATTTTCAAAGATTTGTTCCCATCTTGGCTTTGCGGTACTGCCGACACGTCTACCCCGTCTTTTTGGTGTCGTTATTGGCTTTTCCATCGATGATGTTTCTATGACATCCTCATGGTTATCTATGGTTATCTATGGTTTTCCATGGTTTTTTATCCTCGTTTTTAATGATTGTTTATTCTAAAAAAAAGAAATTGTGTCCAGAGAAATAGGGTCACTTCAAAATTTTCCTTTATCTTTTAGTTTTTTGAATTGGTCTATAGCCCACTTGTCTGCTTCTTTCTCGATTTTGTAGGTATAAGTATTCTGTTCATGCTTTGAGAGTTGGTAAGACGTATCTTTGGTAAAAGGATTTTGCCCTGTCCCAGTAAGGGTTCACGCCCATTTTGGACCTGAATTTCGAACTTCCCAAAACACACCCGTTGCCCAAGGGCAAAATCCTATCCGCCATCGTTGATGTCCAATTCACCCGATTCTGGGATACATTGGGGGATTTCCCATTCCCATTTGTTGATCTAAGGCGGATGTCGAAAACCACAGCCAATTGAGGGTCAAACTCAGTCGTAGCAAGGTTTTCGGTATTTACCAAAGATACGGTAAGAATCAATTTTTTTATAAGCATGGGTTTCTTTCTCGTTAGCCTTATTTTGTGCTATTTTGGTAAATAACTTTATTGTCGAGGAGGAGCGAGACATCGCCGAGAGGCTGTGGAAATCAGAATAATGAAGCCCATTTTTGGATTTTATGACCATTCCACAATGCACTTCCTATCTGATACTCTTTTGTGAGACCGTTGCACCTTTAATTCTTCTGGGATATTTATAGTTAAAAGGTTGC
>JADFGN010000345.1 GCA_022567695.1 Candidatus Poribacteria bacterium
CTACGCTATGACCTCGGCAGAGCATTTCGGCTTCAGTTCCAAATCGTACATTTCTTTGGCTATAATATGTTTACCTACGTTGACGAAACGAACATTTTGTACGCAACGGGTTTCCAGGAAGCCGACTTCACAAGCGCAATCCTGCGGATTGATGGCGTGTTTTGATCACTTGAGTCGTAGCCCAACTTTCTAAGTTGGCCCTTTCGCTGAACTCAGCCATGAAATGAACCATCCCTATTTTTTTATTCGTTCAATACATTTAGGAGGCAAATATGGAAACTCCGCTTCAAACCAATTCTCCCGACTACGTTACACTCACTTCAGAACAGCGTGAATTCTTCGACGACAACGGATACCTTGTGATTAAAAACGCACTGCCGCCAGATGTGGTCGAGGAAATTGATGCCGCAACCGATGAGCTCTATGCTCGCGATAAGCAGGCTGGATGTCTCGAAGGATCGGGTAAATTAAATCTGCGCAACTGCATTACCCAACACGACGCTTTTTTACAGTTGCTTGACTGGCACAAAACTGCACCGCTTGCTTGGGGTATTCTTAACTGGAATATCCAGATGATTACCTCACACTTGATTGTCCTACCTTCAGGGCAAGAGCCGTCTGAGGCGGAAAAATACAAAGTCGGACTCCACCGAGATGGCGGCACTTCCTATCGTGAAATGCAGGAGCCGCACCCCCGCATTATGCTAAAGATTGCTTACGCCATCAGCGATCAATCCGATCCGGCGTCGGGAGCGACTGTGCTCGTGCCGGGCAGCAATCGACTCACCGGCAGACCTCCCATCGATCCAGCAAACGGAGGCTTTCGGGGGGCCGTTTCAATGAACGTCAAAGCAGGCGACGCTTTCATCTTTGAGCAACGCACGTGGCATGGGATTGGGCGTAACTGGTCTGGCAAGCCCCGGAAAACGATCTTCGTCGGTTACGCCTATCGATGGGTGAAACCGATGGACTACATTACTATGCCCGATGAATTGGTTGCAAAATGCAACCCCATCCAAAAACAGCTCCTTGGGGTTGTCAGCGATGCACTCAGTTATTATCTTCCCAAAGATGCGGACGTGCCTCTGAAAGCGCTGATTGGCTAGACGTAGAATGTAATCATAAAACTAACCGTTCAAGTGGTTTGGGAGAGCGAGGCTCCTGCCGAGCCTTGACTTCGGTCGGCGGGAGCCTCACCCTCCTAGATATGGATTACATCTGGATTTCCCTTTAGTTCTGGACCTGAACGGTTACCATGAAACAAGGGGCTCTTCCGCAATTTATGTGGAGCCGGCTGGAGCAACTGGTGTCTGGTGTCTGGTATCTGGTATCTGGTATCTGGTGTCTGGTATCTGGTATCTGAGTGTTTAGTGACTATTCATTTGTTTCCCTGTTGGGTTCGTCGGAGATAGGCGATGTAACTGTTGATTTTGGCGACCAGATTGTAGCCTTCCCCCTTGAGTTGTTCGTTGTCAGATTTTGAGCCATAGCCTTCGTCGAGGCAAACATTAATGTCGTCTAGGATTTCTTCAACTGACCCTCTGGCAATCCGACAAAAACGCATATTTTCCTGATAGTACCAACGCCCATGCCTCTCGGCAATGTTGTTTGTTATAGAGACAGAGGCCTTTCTCATCTGTTGATTCAAACAGTAACGTTCCTCAGGAGGAAGTTGTCTGATAAGCTTATAGACGTTTTGTCGAAACTGACGTGCTTTGTTGTAAAGTCCGAAGTCATCCAACCGATACTTGTCCTCATTCATGTCATTTTCCCTTTCACACACGGACTCCAAACATCTACACCAAAAACGATTTGGATACCCCAAGAAGATGTTGACGAGTCATGGATTTGCTCAACAGATAGGCCGCAACCTGTAAAAATCAGGAGGAGATTTCGCCGATGGTGACCGAATTATAGCCGTTGACTGGGTTAGGGATCAATCTTTTAATCGTTCTGCTCGTAGCCGCTTGGGTTAAAATTAGGAAACCACCAAATGAGGAGGTTTCCGAAAACACCGAAGCTTACAAGCAAATATCTCAGAGAGACGGAAAACCACCTCAGTCAGATTCGAGTCCTGACAAGGCATCGACAGAAAAACAGACGAAAACTCAACAGATAACACTCGCGCGTCATCAAAGACTCAAACGTCGGTACCAGGCGGTTAAAATGCTCTATCGCCAAGGTGTAACCAAGGCTAAGATTGCCCGTCAGTTGAAAATAGATCCCAAGACGATACGGAAATACATCGATTTGGACCGCTGCCCCACTTACTCAAAACGCTCGCCGAGACCAAGTAAACTTTCTCCATATAAAGGGTGAATTCAAAAACGGTGGGAGGCCGGTTGGAGCGCGACACAGATCCTAAAAGAGATCCGTCGATTGGGTTATAAAGGTGGCAGATCGATTTTCATGGACTGGATCAAAAAGACGCTTCGTGGTCCTCGTCACCGAGCACATTCATCTTCCGAGTCCAAAGTGGCAACACAGGCGGCACAGACGGTTGAGGATCCCCCCACGCCTGTTATTCCCTGGTCGTCTCGCCGGGCTTCGTGGTTGCTCGTTAAGCCAGAAGTCGACATTTCCCAAGAAGAGAAAACCGTGCTTGACCGAATGCAACAAACTGATGAACAGGTTAAAACCGCCCACGATCTGGCACAGCGATTTTCAAAGATGGTTCGACAGCGCCAACCCGAGGCACTATTGCCCTGGTTAAAAGACGTCAAAGAAAGCGGCCTGGTTGCGCTCAACCGATTTGCCAACGGAATAAAGCGGGATCTATGTGCCGTCACCAATGCGTTAAGTCTACCTTGGAGTCAAGGTCAGACCGAAGGTCAAGTCAATCGGCTAAAGCTTATCAAGCGCACGATGTACGGGCGCGCCAACTTTGACCTGCTGAGAAAACGGGTCCTTGGGTGCCCAGCGGATGGCTTATCGGTACTAGCTCACCCAGACACCAGATACCCAGACACCCAGACACCAGTCTCTCCGACTGGCTCCACATAAATTGCGACAGAACCGCATTTCATCTTCTCCTTTTCCGTGTGGCTTTACCGCCAATAGTTTTGAGCACGTTTTCTGTTTTTTTACTCTCAAAATCACCAAAGAATGAATCTAGGACCATTGGCCGATTAAGATCGATTAATTCATGATTTTGTGCAAATTGAAAGAGCCGTGAATCATTTATCGCAAGCACAAGAAATGGTGGATCGTTCATGGCCTCAAGCTGAACAAGCTCAACTTGGGTTAACCCACTTAGATTTGCCTTAATGTTCCAAGGTTTGTGTGGGAGATCGCTCTCAATAAGTATTTCCTCGGCTTCATAGTAGGATAAATCTAGGTATCTAACCCAAGTTGCTACCTATCCCAAATGGGGAGATTTTTGACCGATTTTGCGCTTTTGACAGGCAAGTGGAACTAGGCGCTTGGAACTGGAAACTGGGAGGAAATGCCACTAACCCGCACAGTGCCCCATTTCCGAGCTCCTAGCCCCTAGCACCCAGCTCCAAATTCTAAATGGTCGAAGCGCCGCAAAAATCGATGTCAGTAGGTGGCAACTTGGGTTATCTATACCATTTCTCATCTAAATCCAAAGGATTATCTTCATTTGTAAGTGCCAAAAGGAAATCGCCCGCTTTGATTTTCGCGTCACGAGAAGAGGGAGAAAACGTAAAAGTTCGCAGGTCTTTTGTGCTATACATAGGTTTCGATTGACGTATATGTTCAATACATGCTTCGTAAATTGAACCAGTTGCGGGAAGTAAGCCGCGTATCGCACGGAACCGAGCTTACTGACAATGTGTTCAAGCGCATTTAATCGAGTTTTAATCGCATTCCTTATGCCATCATAAATCTCGTCTCGACTATATTTACGTCCGCCTCTGTGCGTTAGCATGATGTTATCTTTCCAAAGCTCATAAGCTCTTTCAAAGGGAATCTGGTAGACTTCATAAGGGGCGTATCTATTAGTTAGGGGAGGCGGCGGTCATTGGGGTAAAGCGCGTCGAATTTCGCCTCAAATGGCACGTATTTCATCGGTTTCGGGTGCGAATCGGTGAAATCCTCGGCTGTTTTTGGGGCCTCCCCCAAGTGTTCTATGCGCCCGACAAGCAGATTCATCGGGATGGCTTCCATCGCTTTCTGTCCAATCTCTTCACAAAAGATGCGAAGGTATGCCCTCTCCTCCACAGCGAGGTAGAGCATTCGATTTGGATTTGGAGACTCCAGACCTGACAGGTTTGCCAAACCTGTCAGGTCTTATTCCCTACGCTAGTGAGCTACAGCACCGTCGGCACGGAAACTTCCAGTAATCTTCGTGGGTTTATAAGGAAACTTCCCTAATTTTTCCTCGTTGATTTCTAGCCCAATGCCCGGCCGGTCCGGTACGATCACGTATCCCTTCTCCCGTTCAACTGCCCCATCCACAATTTCATTGAAGGCATCAGCACCTGTATGGCTTTCCATAAGGACGTAATTGGGGATTGCCGCATCCAGTTGAACAAATGCAGCGAGGTTCACGGGGCTTCCCATCAGGTGCGGAAAAATGCCCACAAACGATGTTTCAGCCAGCGCGGCGATCTTTTTGCACTGCGTGATGCCGCCCGCCAGAGAAATGTCCGGACGAATCAGGCTGACGGTCTTGCTATCAATGAGTTCTTTGAACTGATAGGCATTGTAGAAACGTTCGCCAGTCGCTATGGGAATGTCAATATGCTGAGCGATGTAGTCCAGAGCCTCAATACTCTGTGGTGCCAGCGGGTCTTCGTAGTAGAGGATTCTGAAAGGTGCTAACTCCCTTGCGAGGATAATTGCCTCGTCCGTTGTAAGGTTTCGGTGAATCTCAAGCCCGAGATCGATCTCGTATCCAATCGCCTCGCGGATGGCCTTGACAATCTCTATCGCCGACGTAATAATCTTCGTTGAAGTCTGCTTTTCCCAGCCCGAAAAAAATGGCGATGTTCGTAGCGAGATGAATCCATCCTCAACGTTTCGGCTCGCGCTTTCCGCTCGCTCAGTCAGTGTGTTTCCGTTGACATTGGCAAAAACCTTGACCTTGTCCCGGCACTTCCCACCAAGCAATTGGTATACCGGAAGGCCCACCGATTTTCCCAGAATATCCCACATTGCAACATCAAGGGCACTCATTGCCGCACTGAGGATCGACCCCATGAAGTGAGTGTTTCTCGAAACCACCTGATAGTGATGCTCAATGCGAGTCGGGTCTTTGCCGATGTAGTAGTCGCTTAGTTCAAGTATGGCTTCGTAGACCAGCTTATGATGCGCCCACAACCCGGCCTCGCCGTTGCCAACAATTCCTTCATCGGTATAGACCCTGACAAGAAGGAATCTATCCACGAGGAAAGGTGTTATTTTCTCGATTTTCATGTCATAATCTCCGTAATTTGAAGTTTTATCGCAACGGCAGATTGCGCTTGTAACGCAAACTGTCAGTTTGCGAGACTACCTGAACGGTACCTTGCGTCTTGTATCCTTGGATAGTCAATTTCATTCGTGTCTGATCTGCTAACATAATACAAGCGCAGTTTGTGATCGTTTGCAGGATTACTCTTACATTTGGGGCGAGGCATGCCTCGCCCCAACGGCTATGGATTAAGTTGTCAAGGTATTAAATCGCTATTATTTAGCGTTCCTGCCATTGTGCATGCACTGGCTTTTTCTCCGCTTGCTCATACAAATTTGCCCACTCCTGAGAACCGTCCTTGAACCAGAGTTCCAAACGCGCACCTTCGACTTGGGCTTGCCCATTGCCTGCATTGAAGTAACTCAGCCCATCGCCTGCCATGTGTATGCAATTGCCATCTGGATAAACGACGGTCTTGATAATCTCAGGCTTGGGATGAATGTAGCGTCCATCTGCATCGATTTTTTCTTGAGGGACGCGGTATTTTTCGATGGCATCCTCGTCGACCTCAACCCCCAACCCCGGCGCATTAGGCACTTGCTGACAGCCGTCTACGACTTGGATAGGTTGCTTCAACAGATGGTGGCTGTAAAGGTTTAGGCAGGTAATCGCGGGCCACGTTGCGTGAGTTAGGGCTGCGCCGAGATGAGATGCCCACGTGGTGGTTAAACCATTACCGACAATTTGCAGCCAGAAAGGCAGATCTGCCTCTGCACTTAAGGCCCCCTGTCGTACCACAGTGGACTTCCCGCCCCCGATAACGTATCCATCACAGACGCCCTCGCGGATATTAACGAGATACGGCGGCGATCCAAAATGCATGGCAATTGGTCGGTCTATCGCCTCACGGATGTGCTTGTTGCCCGGTACGTCGCCTTGTGGTATGGGGCTCTCGAAAATTGCGACGTTGTTATACTTGACCAGTTTTTTCATGGTGGAAATGGCTGTAGCCGAATCTCGAAAAGAGCTATTCGGATCTAGATCTAATTTGAAATCCGGCGGCACAACCTTGGAGATTGCATCAACCTGAGTAACGATGTCCCACCACGGACGCGGTTTGTTCTTAAAGCTGGTGTATCCGTTTTCTACGGCATCTTTAGCTTCGGCAGCCCAGTTTTCGGGAGAGGAATCAATCGACCACCAAGAAATCGGTGTCGCGTCCCGGACTTTGGTGCCAATTAGTTCATAGACTGGCACTTCCAGAATCTTGCCGACCACATCAAAGAGTGCGAGCTGTAAGCCTGCGCCGAGTGAATCTTCATTCATCAGTTCGGCAGGGCTTTTCCCTAAAACCCTTTCTACCGATTGATCGGTGACCCGTCCATAGGTATAATGAATTACGGTTTCACCCCAACCAATATGCCCGGTGTCGGTGGTGACCTTGCACAGTTCCAAAATAGACCAATTGTACACTGTTGATACGCTCTGGGTCGTGATCTGTTGTTGTCGGGGAGTAAACGGCACATCGACTAGAATGCGTTCAATATCTACAACTTTCATTATGTTATCCTTTCTCGTTAATTCTCGCGATTAGATTTCCCGTAGCGAATCTACAGGATTCAATCTCGATCCCACGGAAATACAAACGTCGGTTGATTCGCGTAGCGTTTCATTTTGATAACCATGCGCTCCCCGGACCCCGGTGCGAGTCGAACGGTAAAGAAGGGCTGATTTAATGGAAGGACGCGGTCATCCACAGCAACGCCGATTAACTGATGTTCAGCATAGGCACCGCCTTGAATGACAACCTTTCGTTCCTCAACTGGATTGATATTCACCAGCGTGAGCGTTGCTTCATCGTCGGTTAGCTTTTCGACGAGTGCCGCCACATCTTCCGGTATCCCGGCACGCTGCCTAATCGGATCAAAGTAGCGCACTCTGCAATGCAGGGGCTCACCGTGTCGGGGCGATATTCCACCGAGCATCAACTCAATCAGGGTGCTAACTGTCGCGGGGTTAAAGCCCATCGGGTCATCTGAAAGCCGCGTGTCCAGCGTTGTGGTATCTCGATGCATTCCATCTACCTTCCGACGAATCGTACCGAAGTCTCGTTGCAACGCCTCTACGGGGTAGTCAGGATTTGCCCCTTCTAGGAAGCCAATCCAACCACCTGCCGGAAGACGCTTGAGGTCGTCGCGATTCATGGACCAGTAGTAGACATCCAGAGCACCTTGATTGTATGGCTGCGGCTTGTAGTCATACCAGCCATCATCACCGTACATGTGGGGATACATCACCTGACCATCGATCGTCTTTTGATTCGCGGCAATTGTATCTAGCATATTCCGCCACACATCGACATAGCGTTGGTCGCCGGTGGCAAGCAGCGCATTACCGAAACCGGCAATCCCACGATAGACGGAGTTTCGATGTGCTACCGCCCCCGTTTGCGGCACGATCGTCGTGAAATTCCAACCGTAACAACCGCCGTACCATTTCCCGTCGCATTCACCGCCGATCGTTCCGTCTAGCCCGATGTTGGACGGGATGATACCATCGTTGGCAGCGGTACGTTCACTCCAGGCATCAACGTACTCAAGCAACCACTTTTTGTATTTCGCCTCACCCGTGAGCATGTAGGCGTTAATCGCTAGGGTCGTGGCCGCGAGGTTCAGCGGATGGTCGCCGACGATGTCTGTGTAATCCTTGAAATGTGCCAGCATCTCCTCGAAATTTCGCTCACCGTGTTGGGCATTGAAGCGGCCTTCAACTTCGATAGGGTCTCCCGCCCAGTCCAAATCGGTTGCTTTACGCAGAAGAGGACCTCGGCTACCGTTGAACATGCTACGGATGATCTTGTGTTCCGCATCGTAATTGGGGGCTTGCGCATCTTCGTTCATATAGAATCCGGCATAACGCCTCAC
>JADFGN010000346.1 GCA_022567695.1 Candidatus Poribacteria bacterium
GAAATACGCTCAAGCTTGGATTAAAAAGCGTCAGCGTTCTAAGCCGAAAGGCAAAAAGATGTTGCGGTATGAACTGCTAGATAAAGGAATTGATCGAACGACCGTCGATCGAACGCTTGAAACCATTGATGATGATGATGAGGCCCGGCTCGCTCTACAAGCTGCACAAAAGCAAGCTGTGCGCTACAAATCGCTTCCTTCACATGTGGCAAAACGCCGGTTGCATAACTTTCTATTGAGGCGAGGATTTGGCTACGAAACGATTCGAAAAACCATGAAGCAAGTCTTAGACGAGGTAAATCGGGAATGACATCGAATGAAATCAGATCGAGTTTTTTAGAGTATTTCCGAAAACAAGGGCATACAATTGTTCCCAGCGCATCTGTTGTGCCAGCGGAGGACCCCACCCTGATGTTCACGAACGCGGGGATGAATCAATTTAAGGATGTGTTTCTAGGAATGGGGCAACGGGAATACAAACGGGCCGTAGACACACAGAAATGTATTCGCGTCAGCGGGAAGCATAACGACTTAGAAGAGGTCGGCTATGACGCGCATCATCACACGTTTTTTGAAATGCTCGGCAATTGGTCCTTTGGAGATTACTATAAACGCGAAGCCATTGCTTATGCGTGGGAACTTGTCACGGAGATCTGGAAAGTTCCGAAAGATCGATTATGGGCAACCATCCACCTTGATGACGACGAAGCGGAAGCGCTGTGGATTGAGGAGACGGATCTGCCTGCTGCCCGTATTCGTCGATTTGACAAAGATAATTTCTGGGAGATGGGGGATACCGGACCGTGCGGACCGTGCTCGGAGATTTTTATCGACCTCGGCCCAGAGGCGTGTGTAACCCCCAATCAACCTCACGAGTGTGGTCCCAACACCTGTGATCGGTATCGTGAATTCTGGAATCTGGTGTTTATTCAGTACAACCGGGACGCTGATGGTACACTCCATCCACTGCCCGAAAAGCACGTCGATACAGGAATGGGCTTTGAACGAATGGTCGCCATCCTGCAAGGCGTCGATTCAGATTACAAAACCGATGTGTTCAGCCCCCTGCTTGACGCGGTTGCCAACATCACCAATCAGCCATATGTTGACAACCACCGCGGCGTGCCCCACCGCGTCATCGCAGATCACGCCCGGTGCCTCACTTTTGCAATCGGTGATGGAGTCATGCCCTCCAACGAGGGACGTGGCTACGTCATCCGTCGGATTTTGCGTCGCGCTGTCCTTTACGGCAAAAAGTTGGGCATGGATGCGCCTTTCATTTATCACCTCGTTGATAAAGTCACTGAACTGCTTGGGGATGCTTTTCCAGATGTGCTGCCCCGTCGTGAATTTATCAAGCAGACGATTCAGGGAGAAGAGGGGCGATTCCATCACACTTTAGACCGTGGGCTTCAGCGTCTTGAAGATGTGCTCGAATCTTTGGGGACTCAAAATCAATCCGTACTCCGTGGCGAACGTGCCTTTGAATTATACGACACATTCGGATTCCCGCTGGATTTAACCCAGATTCTTGCTCGCGAACATGGATTCTCCGTTGATGAAGAGGGCTTTAACAAAAGTATGACGCAACAACGTGAACGGAGTCGTGCGGCTTGGGAAGCCGCTGGGGGCAGTGGCAAAGGCGACGAGGTCTACGCCGATGTCTTTAAGGAATCCGGGAAGACGGAATTTCTGGGCTATGAGCATGTGAGTACTGAAGCAGAAACAATCGCCTTAATCCAAGGAGATGAACTGGTATCCAGTGTCCATAAAGGTGATGAAGTTTCCGTTATCCTCAATCGCACGCCTTTCTATGGGGAATCGGGCGGGCAAGTTGGCGACGTTGGAATGCTTGAGAGTTCAAATGCGAAGCTAGAAGTCATCGACACAATCAAACCGGTGCCGGATCTTTACGTCCACAAATGTAAGGTCATCGAAGGGGAACTCACTCCTCAGACAACTGTCGAAGCGAAAATCGATGCAGCTCGGCGTAGCCAGATCGCCGTGAGTCATACTGCAACACATATTCTTCACAGTGCTTTGCGGGCGGCACTTGGCTCACATGTGGGTCAGGCAGGGTCGCTGGTTGAAGCAGGAAGGTTGCGTTTCGATTTCACACATTATGAAGCGGTTTCCGCAGCTCTCTTGGGTGAAATTGAGAGCTTTATGAATGACAAAGTCCGTTTGAATAGCGATATCCAGATCGACTCTATGCCCCTACAACAGGCGAAAGAACGGGGCGCACTTGCCTTTTTTGGAGATAAATATGGTGATATCGTCCGCGTCGTTCAAACCGGCGATTACAGCGTAGAACTCTGTGGTGGAACACATCTCCGTGCGACTGGCGAGATCGGACTCATTAAAATTATCAGCGAAAGCAGCATTGCCGCTGGTGTGCGCCGTATCGAAGCCTTGACTGGTGCGGCGGCATATCAAGAAACTCGCGCTCAAGATGATACGCTTTTAGCACTTGCAAATTTGCTCAAAACGCAAAAGCACCTCACGCCTGAACGTGTGGAAAAGCTCCTGCAGGACAATCGAGAGCTTGGTCGGTACATCCAAGCGCTACAAGAGAAACTCGCGACATCTCAGGTTGTCGGTTTGATACAGGATGCTGAAGTTGTCGATGGTTTTCGCGTCGTTGCATCTACGATAGAAAACACAGATCGAAACGGCTTGCGGCGTCTCGTTGATGAACTGAAAAATCGTATCGAGTCCGGCGTGATTGTGCTCGCTTCTGAGGGTGAGGATGAAGCCGCATTTATTGCGGGTGTCACGGCAGATCTGGTGAAGAGTAAAGGCTTACAAGCTGGGAAGATTATCCAAGAGGTGACTCGTCTCGCCGATGGCCGTGGCGGTGGGCGTCCTGAGTTGGCTCAAGGTGGCAGTAAAAATCCGGGCAAGGTCAAAGGAGCGATTGAGGCTGTCGTGAAGATTGTCGCCGATCAGCAGGAAGGTTGAAGATTTGAGAGGAGGCGATCGCAGTTGGCAAACACAGCAGTATTAGAAATTCCTTTAGATCAAAGAATACTCACCGTCTTGCACACGAAAGCTCAAGAGGGCGGGCGTTCGGTAGAACAGTTAACGCAATCGATTATCGCAGAATGGGCAAATCGGCAACAGAACCTTCAAGTCCAAATGAGTCCAGAGGGGTTCATTGATGCAGCTCGAAAGTTGAGTGGCGAAATTGAGCGGCGCGTTGGTGAGACAAGCGATTCCGTTGAAATTCTCAGGGAAATTCGGGAGGAAAGGAGCAGGTGAGATTTTGCCCGAAGTTTGTGTCGATGCTTCCTTAGTGATTAAATGGGTCATTAGCGAAGAAGGTCACCACGTTGCTAAACAGTTGTTTACAGAATGGAGTGATGCGGACGTAAAAATGATTGCCCCTTCTTTTTTTCAGGTTGAAGTGGACAGCATTCTTCGCAAGAAGGTTTTCGTTCGCAAAGAGATCTCGGTTGAGGAAGCAGAAAAGGCATTTGAACTTTTGATGCAACTGCCCATCGAAATCGTCGATCTTCCTAGTCAACGTCAGCATGCGTGGCAACTGGCTAAGGACCTTTCTCAAGCGACCGTCTACGATACAACCTACATCGCTCTGGCAGAACTACACCGTTGCGAATTCTGGACCGCCGATGAGCGACTTTATAACAGTGTTAAGCATCGCATCGATTTCGTGAGGTGGATTGGCGAAATCATCAGTTCATGAGCCGATTATACATCATTCCCATTCCAAATTTGCGTGGGAATGGTTCGCAAAATTCGCAAAGGAAACAGAAT
Organism: Candidatus Poribacteria bacterium; assembly: GCA_022567695.1. Classification (GTDB taxonomy): domain Bacteria; phylum Poribacteria; class WGA-4E; order WGA-4E; family PCPOR2b; genus JADFGN01. The sequence goes on from JADFGN010000346.1 coordinate 3,778, forward strand.
ATGAACTGGGTTCCACTTTTATGGATTATTCCTTTAGGTCTCTTCTTGCTTGCACTTACCGTGTTGGTTGGATATATCTGTGGTGTGCTTGGAAGCATCCGCAACTCCATTCATAGCATCGACAATACGTTGAAATCCGTTAAAGGTCTGGTCGATAAGGAAGTCGGCACTTTGCTTCAGGATGTCGATCAAACGGTTAAAGAGGTGAATGACGCACTACCACAACTGCTCGAAAATATCAATGGCATCACCGCTTCCATTCAGCAGATCAGCGAATCCGAAATCCAACCCACGACACATAGCATTCAGGAAATGACCGAAACCATTAATCAGAATGTTGCAAAGATTGATGAGCTAATTAACTTACTCACCGATTTTTCTCAACAGACAGTTAAACGTGCTGGATACTATCGCGATCAGCTCTCTGTCCCTGTCACAGACATCATCAGTCTGTGGAGTGGCATTAAAGCCGGTTGGGAAGTGTTCAGCCAATCCCGAAAACAAGGTACATCAGAACCGAATGATGTTTCGGATGTATCTACTTAAGGAGGTAACCAAAATGGCTAGCGAAGGACAGAGCAATGGCCTCTCAGTAATCTTTGCCTTTTTTCTGGGCATCCTAACGGGTGCAATTTTTAGCTTGCTGTATGCACCTTTTGCCGGTAGAGAAACACGGGAGAAGATTCGTGGCGTATCCACCGATGCGAGAGATAAAACAATTGAAATTGTTCACAGAACGAAAGATAGAGCAAGAGAATCCGCTAGTGAGTTCGTAGATCAGAGTAGAGAGCGGATTGGTGAAGCCAGAGATGGTATAAAAGCCGCGGTTGAAGTGGGAAAGAAAACCTTCACTGAGAAGAAGGCAGAACTTGCTGACGCATTTTCACATATCGGCAACAACGACGATAATAATGTAGAAACTAGCGAAGAGGAAGTTGTCAGTTAATTTAACCCTAACTTTGACCGATTCTCTCATCGCAATAGTTGGAAGGTGAGCACTGCTCCCAGATAGCAGGGAGTGCTCACCTTGACTTACTTCCCTTGTAGGAGTCGTATCAGCCACGAATGTCAAAAAATTCAACTCTCCTCCCAAGTGAAATCTCGCCTCCAGTGTCAAACCTCTCAGACAAATGAATCAAGAAAAATTAAGGGCCCTTTTTGAAGATGTGAAGCGTGGGGTGATTGAGACCGATGAAGCCGTGCAGTCTTTACGCCATTTGCCGTTTGAAGACCTTGGTTTTGCTAAAGTCGACCATCATCGTCAACTACGGACAGGATTTCCCGAAGTGATTTTTTGTCCGGGGAAAACGGTGGACGGCATCAAAGAAATCAGTCAGCGGATTCTCGCAGCCGGCCACCTTTTACTGGCGACGCGCGCAACATCGAAGATTTACGAGGCCGTGAAGTCGCTGGATGCGTCCGCACGTTTTAACGAGCTTGGCCGAACAATTACGGTTGGGCAACCCTCCGGCGAATTACTCGAAGGTGTCCTTATTGTGTCGGCGGGTACGTCCGATATTCCGGTTGCCGAAGAGGCCGCAGAAACGGCTCAGATCATGGGAAACCGTGTCGAGCGATTATACGACGTCGGGGTCGCCGGATTGCACCGTCTGCTTCACAATCACGAAAAGTTGCTCAAAGCCCGTGTCATTGTTGTCGTCGCCGGAATGGAAGGCGCACTCCCAAGCGTCGTCGGAGGATTGGTGGCTACGCCCGTAATCGCTGTCCCAACGAGCATTGGTTATGGTGCGAGCTTCGGTGGGATGGCGGCATTGTTGGGCATGTTAAATAGTTGTGCCTCCGGCGTAACGGTTGTCAACATCGACAACGGCTTTGGAGCAGGTTATAGTGCTGCTTTGATCAACGGTTTATCACCACGAGTTAAGGATTAGCGTCCTCACCGCGCCTCATGAATTCGGAAGCCCCCGCCGCAAGCCACGCTCGAGTGCTTGTCAGGAAAAAACGCGCCCCCGCGGCAGCGTACTTCGCAACGTTTTCGTTGGTCGCGAGTGTGCCAGCGATACGCCCGGCGGAAGAAATGCGTGCAAGTGCATCATCAATTGTGTGTTGAACTTCCGGATGTTGGAGGTCACCGATGTGTCCCATTGAAGTTGCGAGGTCTGACGGCGCAACGAAAAACACATCAATGTGGTCGAGCGCTAGGATGTCGTCTAAATTCCTCACTGCGGCGATGTCTTCAATCAACACGACCAGCAAGGTTTCGTCATTGGCGACGTTGAAGTAATCGGGAACCCCGTAGCCTTGGCGACTCACAAACATGCCTCGATAACCGATCGGGGCAAACTTGCCGCCATCGATAACGTTCTGTGCCTCTGCTTTCGTGTTGACGTGCGGAACAACAATGCCCTGCGCACCACGGTCTAGGGTACGGTAGATGAGCCCCTGATCGTTCCGGTTGATGCGAACCACCGAGGTCATGCCCCAGATGTCGCAGGCGCGGGTGAGATTGCCGAGTTCAGCGGCGTCTACCGCCCCGTGCTCCCCTTCTAACCATATTCCGTCGAAACCAATCTGTCCGAAGGCATCAATGTCGTCGGGGTGTGTGAAGCCACTGACCACGTAGGCTTTTTCTCCGGCAGCCAGCTTATGTTTGATTCGGTTCGGTCTAATCTTCATTTTTGTTCTCCCAATTGGTGTATACTGTTTCACCTTTGAAATGTCATTCCTTCGCTGCGCCCGAGGACAGGCTTTGAGCACAGCGAAAGATCTAGATTCTTCGCTCCACTCAGAATGACATGAGGAATTCTCAATTCTAAGCTTATTTTCAACACCTACAAAATTCTTATCAGATTTTACGGGCATTTGAAAGGTTGGCGTGCGCAAGATGCCAATCATCGATATGGTTGAGGACCACGGCAGAGATAAGCGTACCGTCATCTTCCAGCCCAACTGTGGCAAGAATCTCCGATCGCCTGCTGTCATTGCGGGTACGGTTTCGGACAAAAGCGTTCCATTCTTCGACCGGTTCCCGATCAATTTCCCCACCGTTCTGTTCTAACACCCACCCCTCGAATTGAAGATAAGTCGGTTGGTTTTCGCGGATGTAAGTGACAGCGTCGGAAGGCTTGATTTTAAGCGCGCGTAAGACTCTAGGGTCTAGTCCGTTCTCAGTCATATCGGGATAGTCAGGATGGAGCACGCCTTTGGCTTTGAGAAGGATTTTGAGCCAAGTCCGGGGCAATTGGCAAACCTCCAGCGGACCGTAGTCGATGGTAGCAATAAGCGGTACAACTCGAGCGCCGAGATGCGCAATATCGCCGTCGAAGTCTTGCCTGTGAAAGAACTGCCAATCTTGCAAGCTGTTAAGGATAACCGCAGAATTGATATTGACGTCATCTCCAAAGCCAATGTCACGATATGTTTCGGCGATTTTTGCCGGGCGGTGAACACGGGTTCGGATACTTTCATTCCATTTATCTATCGCCTCCCGGTCGAGTGAACCGCCTTTCTGCTGAAGAACCCAGTCTTCAAATTCAAGATAGTTGGGCATGTTATCCCGTAGATAGGAGAGGGTCGTTTCTTTATCTAAGTCCAAGACTTCGAGAACAGATGTGTCCAAACCACCGCTACAGTCGGGATAGTCTGAATCGAGCAGATTGGCTTTTCTGAGGAGAACCTTCCACCAGAAGCGAGGGAGTTGAAGCACTTCGAGGGGACCGTAAGACAAGCTGGATATCAGGGGAATCATGGAGCGACCTTTCTATTGGAGTCAGTGGATGTTGGCTAGCCTGAATCAAGTTAGTGCGATATGAACGAGACCGATTTCTCGCCGTTTACGATTTTCTCCAGATCGCCCGGCCGGAGCGTGAGGTTGGGAGACACGTGCAGCGCTCCGTCCAGAGGGTCGAGGGGCGACGGGTACGAGAGCTGTGTGCCGTCGGCGTGTGCGGCCTGGAACGATTCATCGCCGGCCGTCAGGTCCCAGAGGAGCGTCAGTTCGGCAAAATCTTCGAGCCTCATTCCGGTCTCTGCTACGCGCACTTCGAACAGGGCCAGAAAGTCGACGGGTTCGTCCTCGGGCGCGAGACCCGGGCCCCCGTGGATACGGAGCGTCAGTCGCAGCTCGTTGTCCTCACCCCACGCGATCCAGGCGTGTCCCTGATCGGAGCCTGGTTTGGGTGCGAGGGATTGAAGGGACACACCGAGAAAGAGGTCACCATACGAGACCGATACCGGTTGGCCGGGGAGAAGGCGACAGCGCTCGCCACCCCAATGCACGTTGCCGATCCAGACCGAGTTGATATCCTCAGGTCTCCCGAACAGGATGTGGGGTTCGCACCGGAAGGTTGGATCGTCCAGGAATTTCTGCCGTGGTGTATCGGCCAACTCGTAGTGAAGACGGCCGAAGGCGACGCTCCCTGATGACGTCTGGATCTGTCGAGACTGAAACGAGGCGCACGGTTGGTGCAGGAATGATTCATCGGGCAGGAAAGGGACACTTTTTCGGTCCGAATCCGTGTCACGGACAAGCAGGATGTATG
>JADFGN010000347.1 GCA_022567695.1 Candidatus Poribacteria bacterium
CAGGGAAGGGGGCCGGGGGGTTAGGTCTGATTGCATTCAGATGATAACTGAAAAACTCGTATAAATAACGTGAGAAGCCGACAAAAAATTCCACCACTTTCAAGCGACTTGATCCATCTTCTCAAGCGGCACAAAAGTGCACCCAATTTTTACCATATTCTGTCAGTCAATTCCCAATCTGACAAAGTTAAGTTACATCGAACTCACGTTAGATAGCATCAAGAAGGAGAGGAAAGAGAACAGAGAACCATACCCTACCGATAGATAGAATCTTGAACTCGACTTAGTTCCTGTCAATTGGCACAATGATTGCTTTTCATAATTGAAGTGAGCGTAACAAATTGAGATCGAGAGAGCACACAGAGGGAACGCTGATAGCCATCTCAACTTCAAAATGAGCTAATTTGCCACACCCGACTGCCCAGAAGTGGGCTAATCTGTCACATACACAATCGACTTGCGCATGGACACTCGCGTCTCTGTATCCTCTCAGGAGGCCAGTTCTCACCCTAAATTTCCGGTCTCCAATGATTGACTTCAACGAGCTATTTCGCCGAAATTTCTCCACCTTTGCAGGACTTCACTTCCTTATATAATCTGTGGGAGGCATAAATGCCGGAAGCACTTTCACGAATACTCGCTCAACTTCGTGAATCTTGGAAAAAACTACCGCGCCAAGCCCAAATTGTGATTCCGATTGTCGCCGTTGTCATTATGGGGGCATTAATCACAATGAGCTTTTGGTCAGGCGGTGAAGCAGAATCACTCCTATTTTCCAACCTTTCTTCTCGAAATCTCAATCTGATCGAAACTGAATTGGGTCAGCTCGGAATTAAATATCGAGTTGAGACAGATGGATTGATCTATGTCCCCGTGACTTTGGAATCTCAAGCGCGACTTGCACTCGCGATGAAAAATCTGCCTGAAGGAGATGCTTACGATATTTTTGAAAAATCAAATATAGGAGATACTTTCCTCGATTTTGATCGCAAATATCAGCAGACGACAGAGATTAAAATTCGCGATGCCATAGAATCCCTAGAACCTGTCCGATTTGCAGATGTAAACATCACGCCGATGGTCGATTCCCCGTTTGCAGTTGACAAAAAGCCAGCGAAAGCTGTTGTTATGGTTCGATTACACGCCGGTAGAAAACTGGATTACACTCAAGTTCAAGGAATTACACAACTCGTCTCGAGTTCGGTGAAGGGACTCTCTCCAGAAGACGTCAAGGTGATTAATGGCAAAGGGTACACTCTAGGCACGGAGCCAATAATTTCTGAAACAGATCAGAAGATGGAGGGCGCGCTGAAACGATTGGAATATGAAAAGGTCATCGCCACAGAAAAGGAACGTAAAATCCAGCAGTATCTGGGCCCATTAGTTGGCGGTGAGGATTACGTTAAAGTGGTTGTGCATGTCGAAGCCGACTTCGATGATATAAAAAAGCATGAAATCACATATAACCCGAATGACCTGTTACTAGAGGAGATTCCTATAGAGAGCCAGATCAGTATTGACGAGCGAACCAAGGGACCTGCTAATATTGGGTTACCACCCGGCACGGCTTCAAATGTAACGACGAGCGCAAACTTAAATTTACAGCGCAGCGATCTGGAGGTTGAAACGAAAAAGATGGAGATTAGAAATCTTGTTAGTCAACGGACGGTCAACACAGAAACAACTCCCGGCACTATCAAGCGTATCACTGCAACCGCGATGATTGATTACAAAAAAGAATATCAGGGTGGGGAACTTCAGTACGTCGCCTGGACCCCGGAGGAACAGGTTGTCCTCGAACAGGGGGTCAAAGATGCCGTCGGATTCAATGCCGAGCGCGGCGATAGTGTCAGTGTCGTCATACTGCCTTTCGATCGAACCGTCCAAACTCAAATTGAGAAGCAGTTGGCAGCCGCGGAGCGTCAGAGGTTATTTATAGATATTGCTAAATATGCCGCCATTGTTGCCGTTGGAATCATCTTGCTGTTATTGCTCCGATCTGTATTTCACACATTACGAGTGGGTGAGAAGATTACGCTTGAAGAACGCATAGAGGCAGGAACGGAGAGAGTTCCCTTAGCTGTGGGAGCGGATGGGCAAGAGGCCGATGTTGAAATGCCTTCAACAAAGATGGAAGCCATCGAAGACGAAAAGACATCTGCTTTGCCTGTGATCGAGGAAGCTGTAGCAACACTTAACGAAGCAGAATTGCAGGAGTTAGCTCGCCTGCAAGAAGAAATTCTGGCATTTGTGCAAAGCGATCCAAAATCTACTGCTCTTATTATCAGTAACTGGCTAGCTGAACTACCTCCCCTCAATAAATAGACAATTGACTTCAGGAGAAATAAAACGATGCAAAATGAACTAATGGATCGCAATACGGCTCCCGATCATGAAGAGCACACTGGAGCCGAGAAGGCAGCGATCATGCTCATTACTCTAGGCCAACAGAATGCAGCTATGATTCTTCCCAACTTAAACCAGCCAGAGATTGAAAATATCACGCTCAACATTGGGCGTTTCCATGTGGTTTCTAACAAAATCCGTTTGAAGGTGCTTCAAGAATTTCGGATGATGATGCTGGCTAAGGAGTATATTTCCCAAGGCGGATTAGATTATGCACGAGCGCTACTTTCCATGGTAATGAATAAGTCAAAAGCGGGTGAATTGATTGAACGGATACGACGCAACATTGAAGGTAATCCATTTGCATTCATGGAAGATGCCGATCCGCAAAATCTTCTTGAAACTTTGCAGCAAGAACACCCTCAAACCATCGCTTTGATCCTTGCTCATTTGAGTCCGCATCGAGCCAGCAGCGTTATTCAGGGACTGACTCCAGATACTAGACTAGATGTTGTTAAACGGATCGCTTCCATGGATCAGATCGATCCCGAGATAGTTTCCCTGATACATGATTCGTTGCGAGGAAAAATCTCGTCTATATTAACCTCCCAGGATCGATTTGGTGGGACAAAACAGGTCGCCGATATCCTAAATCTTGTCGATGGGAGTTCCGAACGCCAGATTATATTCGGTTTAGCGGCTGATGATCCGGAACTCGCAGAAGAGATTCAGTCGAAGATGTTTACCTTTGACGACCTCGAACATATGGACGATCGTGAAATGCAGAAGCTGTTGGTAACGATAGATAATGCAGACCTTATCCTGGCGTTGCGCGGGGCGACCGACTCACTCAAAGAGAAATTCCTTAACTGTGTTTCGAGTCGAAATAGAGAGGCAATCATCGAGGAGCTTGAAACGATGGGACGTACCCTCTTAAAAGACGTCGAAGGGGCTCAGACAAACATTGCAGAAAGAGCGAAGAACCTTGAAGCCGCAGGTGAGATTATCATTATTCGAGGCACTGGTGATGAGGCTCAATATATCTAACCGAATACATGGGCGAGTCAACGGCTCCCAAAGGTTTGGATTTTTCTAACAAATGGCGCGAGTACTTCACGCAGATCAGTTTTCCAAATCGGCAGCCTCAACCAAGGTCAATAAAGCTTCTTTTATGCTTGAAGATTTTGATCTCAGCGATGGGGCAGAGCCTGGATTATCAGCAGACGAGGCTGTACCTTCCCAATCTTCTCAGGAAGAGGTGTTGGCGGATAATATTATCAAGGCAGCGGAGTTTCAAGCGGAAGAACTTCTCACCCGAACCAAGAATCAGGCGGACAAGCTACTTGAAAAGGCAAAGATTGAGCTTGACAAAGCGAAAGCTGAAGCAGAGAGAATTATTCAAGATGCCCAAACCGGGGCAATACAAATAGGCAAACAGGCTGAACAAGAAGCCGAACAACGCATTCAAAAAGCTGTGGATACTGGGTTCCAGCAAGGCCTCACTCAAGGGCAAGAGACTGCAAGCGATGAACTCAATAAACTTTTCCAAGTGTTGCAGAATCTGACGAAAGAACTTGACCTATTCAAAGAAAAAATCCTTTCGGAATCCGAGGCTGAAATTCTCGAATTGGTTTTAGTCCTCTCCACCAAAATTGTTGGCTTTGAGTTATCAGTTAAGCCGGATCTCATCCTCAAAGTCATTCAAAGCGGAATCAAACTCCTGAAAGATAAACGGGAACTCACGATTCGTTTGAATTCCGACGACCTTGAGTTGGTCAAAAAATATCGATCGGCGTTGTTGAGATGTATCGAAGAAACGGAGAAGATTTACCTCACTGCTGATGAAGATCTGATGCCGGGTGAGTGCTTAATCGAAAATAAATCGAACCTTGTAGATAGCAGGTGGCGGCGTAAAATCAGCAATGCCGCTGAAACCGTTTGGGAACTTTATAATACCAATTTGCCATCGCATGAACCCGGACGGGTATTAACGCAGGTCGATTAAGGAATTGAGTTAATAAGTGGTACATTTCAAACCCTCTCTAACTCCTCTCCACTTTTCCTAACTATTACTCATAAGTCTCCAAGTGTGGGCAAGGTGAGATAACTGATGCCGCCACAGATCAATCTCAGACGATACATCTCCGAAATTTCCAGAAAACAGTTTGTCTCTGTTTATGGAAAGGTTACGAAAGTCATCGGGTTAGTTATCGAAGCAGAGGGGATTAACGCTTCGGTTGGGGAATTGTGCCATATCTTGACCCAAGACGTAGCCGCAAGCCGCCACACCATTCAATCAGACCTGCCATACAGTATTCAATCCACTTTACAAGATGGGAATCCACACAGTGGAAAACAGCTAGGGATTCAAGCTGAAGTCGTTGGTTTTGATGGTGAAAAACTGCTCCTCATGCCGTTAGGGGATATTTGGGGCATCCGCCCCGCCGATCGAATTGCATTGAAAAATTCATCATCCACTGTTCAAGTCGGTCATGAGTTGCTTGGGCGAGTCGTCGATGCCCTTGGAAATCCGATCGATGGAAAAGGGCAATTGGTAACTCAGGAGGCTTATCCGGTTTACAACACGCCGCCGAATTGTTACGGACGTAAGCGAATCACAGAAACTCTCAAAACCGGCATTCGGGCAATTGACGGGTTGCTCACCATCGGCAAAGGACAGCGAGTTGGGATTTTCGCTGGTAGTGGAGTCGGCAAAAGCACGTTGTTGGGAATGATTGCCCGATTCACGGAGGCAGAGGTCAATGTCATTGCGCTGATTGGTGAACGTGGTCGCGAGGTGAGAGAGTTTATCGAGGATTCACTTGGAGAAGAGGGATTACGAAAATCGGTTGTTGTTGCAGTGACATCAGACCAGCCGCCGCTATTGCGTGTACAGGGAGCATTGACCGCCACTGCTATTGCCGAATACTTTCGAGACAGGGGAAAAAATGTAATGTTGATGATGGATTCTGTGACACGCTTTGCAATGGCACAACGTGAAATTGGACTATCTATCGGTGAACCGCCAACAACGCGGGGATACACTCCTTCGGTTTTTGCCAAACTGCCGATGCTCATGGAACGCGCCGGAACAACCGAGGGCGATGGTTCAATTACGGGGCTTTACACGGTTTTAGTTGAGGGAGATGATATGAACGACCCAATCGCGGATACGAGCCGATCCATTCTTGATGGACACATTATCTTATCACGCGCGATGGCTTCGCAGAATCATTATCCGGCAATCGACATTTCACATAGCTTAAGCCGGCTCATGTCCGAAATTGCTACCTCCGAACATAAGCAGGTCGCTCAACAATTTCGTCAAGTGCTGGCGGACTATGAGGTTATCCAAGACGCATACAATATTGGCGCGTATACGCTCGGTATGAATCCCAAAAGTGACTACGCAATCAAACACATCGAAGTCATCAATCAATTCCTGCGACAAGGTAATAGCCCATCCACGTTTGAAGAAACTGTAACCCAATTGGCGTCTCTTTTCCAATCTGACACTGAGGGGTGATGGATGAAACGTGGTGTATGTTGCGTAAAATGCTGACACAAAAACAAACTCAACAATTTTGAGATTAACGGGTGCAAGACCTGACAGGTTTTCAAAACCTGTCAGGTCTGAGGGAACATGTAATACTTTTTCAAAATTGAAATATCCGAATACCTTGTAGGTCGAGATTCACATCTCGACAGCGCCCTGTCGGGTTTGGAAACCCGACCTACCCGGAAATCTTATTTCAGAAACAGTATAAATCATCTCATTGACTACTACAATTAACTAATGACTAGAAGAAGATAAAACGATGAATAATACGAATGATAAGCCAATAGCTTCCACTAATCCGACGGTCCAAATGGAATCCTTGCGCCACAGATTGAAGCAAGTGACTTCGCAGATTGTTCGTCTTGAACAGCATAAGTCTCGAATTGAAACAGAGATCAAGAGACTGGAAATTTACCCGTTCAATCTAAAGGCGAAGGCGTCCCCCTGTCAGATGAGAAAATCAAGGAACCGACGGAAGAAATTGAAGAACAACCCAGTGCGACCATACTGATTGTGGACGATGTCAAAATGATGCGTATGACATTGAGTAGAACCTTAAGGTCGGGCGGATACAGGGTCGTGGAGACTGGGAACGGTAGACAAGCCCTTGATGTCCTATGGAACGGACCCAGTTCTGTACAAGTTCAAAATAAGACACAGATGGTTAATGTGGGAGGAAAGGCACAGATGGTTAATATGGGAGGAGAGGAATCTATAGATCTCGCCATTATTGACATCACGATGATCGAGATGGATGGGTTGGAATTGGTACAAAGGATTCGGTCCAATACCAAAACCGCCGACCTGCCGGTGCTCATATGTACGATCTCAAGGAAAAAGGATCATATCATACGTGCGGCTCAATTAGGAGTAAAGGGTTTTCTTGTTAAGCCGATTTCCCCGAAACTCGTGCTCGCAAAGGTGGATAAGATCCTCAATGGATAGAAAGAGTATCAATTCAATATTTAGGCGGTAACGGTTCAGGTCCAAAACAAAGAGAGATCCAGATGTAATCCATATCCACCTGAACGGTTACTTTAGGAGTAACTTGGATTGAAGCACAATCGCTACCCCATCTTGCATATGGATTGTAAATGTCGATAAATGGCGTCCTTTGCACACCATGCTATACAAACAGAAAGGATAGAAGAATGGGAGACGACTTCTATAGTCAGTCAGCGGTGGCTGATTTACAAAATGACATTATCAGTGCCATCCTCGCGATGGAATCCGCTCATAATCTGGGGCAAACGGTTAAAACGATTCTCAAAGGCCTCCGGCAGCTTGGAATGACTTTTGAAATCTGCTCGATCTATCTGAAGCGGGGGGCTTCGGACGCGATTCATTACTATCTCTACCCATTACCGGTTGGTTATGAAAAATGCACCCTCAACGAAATAGAGGAGGTCTTTGACACCTATGGTGGGCAGAGGCCGACAACGTGGCAGAATGATATAGCCAGTGGTGTGAACATTCCAACCTCTGTCGGAATATTGAAACTCAGCCGAAACGGGACGCCTTATACCGAAAGAGAGATTGCAATTTTGACGGCACTTGCGAATATGATTGCGTTGATTGCCGTCAGGCACCAAGACTTGCTAGAAAAAGAGAAGAGCTTAACCGCTATCGAGGAATTAGATAGAAATTTATTGGCCGTGCACGATGCCAGCGCAAACCTCTTCTCTCATTCTCAACGAGAAATTGTAGAGAAGATCGTTCATCTGACAATACAAACGCTCGGTTTTGATAGGTGTGGTATCTTTCTCAAGGACGATTCCAAGGGGGTGTTGCAGGGACAACTTGGGATTAACCCGCAGGGCGAAATTGAGGATATTTCTCGGACGGTCTATCCGCTCGCGCCATCAACTTCTGAAGAAACAATTACAATGTGCCAAATTGCACTCGGAGGACGCCCCTTTTTTTTGACCCAAGATTTAGACGGGGAAGGCTATCAAACCGAAGAGGGTGATGTTTTCAGTCATGCTTCCGTACCTATGAAAGTTGGAGAAAAGATTATCGGCGTCCTCTGTGTGGATAATTATTTCTCCCGTCAGCCGATTGATGAGTCTCAACTTTTGTCATTGATGGTCTTAGCAAATCAGGGTGCGAATGCACTTGACCGTCTCGCCGCGGAGGAAGAGTTGCAACGAGCCAAAGAAGCCGCCGAAGAGGCAACTCGCGTCAAGTCCGAGTTTTTGGCGAACATGAGTCACGAAATCCGCACGCCAATGAACGCCATGATTGGGATGA
>JADFGN010000013.1 GCA_022567695.1 Candidatus Poribacteria bacterium
TCTTTTTGATTCAGTTTATCGATTATGTGGGAAACCGGACACTGCACTGGCTTTATGAGATCGGCAGCGCATCCATCTTGGTTTTCAAAACGCTTGCGCTACTTTTTGTGCCACCCTTTCAACTGCGGCTGCTTGTTCGCCAGTTATTTTTAATTGGTGTGAATTCACTGCCTGTTGTACTCATCACAGGAGTTTTCACTGGCCTCGTCTTAGCCACTCAAGGGTATGACCAGTTGAGAGAATTGTCCGCAGAGGGATCGGTTGGGCGGTTCGTCAGCGTATCGGTCATCAAAGAACTGGGGCCAATGGTCACGGCATTTGTGTTAGCGGGGCGTATCGGTGCCTCGATTACCGCGGAACTCGGCACCATGAAAGTTACCGAGCAGATTGATGCGCTAGAGGTGATGGCAACCAACCCGGTTAAGTACCTTGTCGTGCCGCGTTTCCTTGCCTGCGCAATCATGCTACCGATTTTAACGGTCTTTTCAACAGTCTTCGGAATTGGCGGTGGATACTTTGGGGCCGTTTACCTATTCGGTATGAACGGTCGTTTTTATATAAAACAAGCGCGAAGTTATATGTATATTATGAGCATTATCATTAGCCTTATCAAAGCCTCTGCATATGGAATGGCAATCGCATCGATCGGCTGCTACAAAGGATTCACGATTTCTTCAGCCGATGGGGCGGAGGGAGTCGGTAAGGCAACGACTGGCTCGGCAGTGACCTCCCTAGTCATCATCCTCGTCCTTGATTTCTTTTTAAACCATTTACTTTTTACAGTTTTACAATTGAAATAGGTCTGTTGACAGAAACCGACAATTTTCAATTGCCAATCCAATATGATCAGTATTAAAAATGTATGGAAAAGCTTTGGGGACAACGAAGTCCTTAAAGGTCTTGATTTACACATTCCGCGTGGCGAAACCCTTGTCGTTATGGGACGAAGTGGTTGTGGAAAGAGTGTCCTGCTCAAACTCATTACGGGATTGATGAAACCCGATAAAGGGGAAATCTGGTTTGACAACATAGAAATTTCCAAGCTGAAGTTGAAAGATTTTAATCAGATTCGACGACGAATTGGGATGCTTTTTCAATCATCTGCTCTGTTTGATTCGATGACAGTTGAGGAAAATGTTGGTTTCATGCTTGGTCAACACACAAAACTAAGTAAGCGGGAAATTCAAGAACTTGTCGCTGAAAAACTTAATCTGGTAGATCTTGATGATACGCAGCATTTGAAACCAGCGGAACTCAGTGGTGGCATGCGGAAGCGGGTTGGTCTAGCACGTGCGATTGCCTTTAATCCAGAGGTGATTCTGTACGACGAACCCACAACTGGCCTCGATCCAATCACGTGCGCAGAAATTAATAAGCTCATCCGAAACCTCCACCAGAAGCTGAAAGTCACCTCTGTAGTTGTAACTCATGATATGGATAGCGCATTTTTTGTTGCAACACACATTGCAATGATACATGATGGTAGAATTGTTTTCAATGGAACCCCAAATGAAGTCGGAAAAACGGGTCATCCAATCTTGCACCAGTTTATTTCTGGTAGCAGCAACTCGGCTTTGGGAGTCCACAATCGGTAATTCTAAACTCAAGGAGGTGGTCGGTGAGGTCGTGGGATATTGAAGCGAAAGTCGGCATCGTCGTTGTCGTTGGGCTTGCGTTGTTGGGGCTCTTGCTCGTGAGTTCTACAAACTGGCCCTGGACAGCCAGCGGTGACGTTTTATATATTCGCTTCGATGCTGTCAACGATCTTCGGGTGGGTGCGGGAGTTCAGCTTTCCGGCGTTCAGGTCGGTAAAGTAACCGGTATTGAGTTGAAGACCGACAAAAATAAAGTTGAAATTCAAGTGCGCGTTAAAGACGCATTTCAACGACTGAGGCAAGGGATGAAGGTGCAAATCGGCACCACAGGTTTTGTCGGCGAGACTTATATTGAGCTTATCAATGGGCCAATTGGTAACACGCCTCTAAAACCAACCGATTTGCCTTTAGACGGTATGGATCCAATCAATATGGGCAACCTCCTTAAACAAACAAATCAAATCCTCGCAGAAACCGCCCAACTCACCAAACAAGTGAATGGACTGATACAGTCGAATCAGACGAATGTCAACGAAGGAATTGTAGAAATACGGGAACTGATTAATCAAACAAGCTTTGCCCTAAAAAATGTGGTTAGAAACACCGAAGAAACGATGAAGACCTTTAATCGCTTGGCGCTGGATAACGATCGGCGTTTTCTGCAAACCCTTCAGCGATTGAACCGTCTAATAAATCAAGTGGAAAATGATTCTCTGGTAATTAGCAGCTACGCAGGCGATATCACACGTACAATACTCGATTTGGTCAATCGAAACGCTGGCCGTGCTGAACGCATAATCGTTAATTTGCAAGCAAGTTCTTCTGATTTCCGTCAGATGACTACGAAACTTCGTCAAGATCTCAACACGTTAAACTCTGAGTTTTCGGCACTAATTTCCCAAAGCCGAGATGTCATTGATACAGAAACGCCTAAGTTCGATCGGATTTTAGATAACCTTGCAGATTCAACGGAGCATCTGGATGGGCTTCAAAATAACCTCAATCAACTTCTAGATAAGGTACAGCATGGGGAGGGTAGCATTGCCCAATTGCTGAATAAACCGGATGCACTCAACGAAGTTCGAGCCAGCTTACAAACCGCAGATGAAACAATGACGGCGATTAAGGATCTTTCCAAGACGCTCAATCGGAAATCGGATGGACTCAAATTGCCTTCTCTGTCTTGGGATTATGAACTTCGCTATTTAAGCGTTGAGGAAAGTCTCCACAATGAATTCGCTTTTTCAGTGCTTCCACTCCCGAATCAGCGTTATAGATTTGGCTTAGCTGTGCGCCACGAAGATGTAAAGTTTGAATTGCAATACAGCTATGATTTTACCAACTACTTGCGTGCGCGTCTTGGATTTATACGTTCAAAAGCAGGTGCGGGATTCGATATTTGGTTACTTTCTCGGAGACTTGGAATTAGCGTTGAAGGCACACATTTGACCAGCAAAGACCCTGAACTCAACACAGAATTGACATGGAGACTTTTTCCCTATGGCCATATTATCATCGGTGCTGAAAATATGACTACCGATGATATCCGCTATACGGCAGGATTTCGGCTTGCCGCAAGAAATTGGTAAAACAGAACTCAAGGATGCACAGATTGAAGCGAAAATCCGCATCCTCATGAATCTCGAAAGTTTGAATTATGGCAAAAGAAACTCGACGATTTGTATGTCAAGAATGTGGATATAATTCCATCAAATGGCTCGGGCGTTGTCCTGAATGCGATAGGTGGAATAGCTTCTTTGAGGAAATCGAAGAAGCAACGCCGTCGGCAATGCACTGGACAGTTGGGACAGCTGCGAGTCTCCCGGAGCCGATTACACAGGTGACTGCGAGTGAGGAAGATCGGCTGAAGACAGAAATTGGCGAGTTTGATCGAGTACTCGGAGGCGGTCTTGTTCCGGGCTCCGTTGTTCTTATCGGCGGCGATCCGGGGATTGGCAAATCAACGTTATTACTGCAAGCCAGCAACGCATTGAGTCAGGTTTATGGTCTCGTATTGTACGTTTCTGGTGAGGAGTCTCTTACCCAAACAAAATTGCGGGCGAATCGGCTCAATATTAACTCAGATTCATTGTATATCCTCTGTGAGAATAATTTGGAGCATATTGAAACACAGATAGGGAAACTTCAACCCTATGCTGTTGTTATTGATTCGATCCAAACAGTTTATATTCCAGCGTTACAATCGGCACCGGGAAGTATTACGCAGATCCGTGAAAGCGCAGGAAAGTTGCTGATTATTGCCAAAGGTAAGAACATCCCGATAATTCTCATTGGACACGTTACCAAGGAAGGTGCATTGGCCGGACCTCGTATCTTGGAACACATGGTTGATGCGGTACTCTATTTTGAAGGAGAACGCCAACACGTCTACCGTGTGTTGCGAGCAGTGAAAAACCGATTCGGATCGACTAATGAAATTGGGATTTTTGAAATGCTCAGTCAGGGACTCGCGGAAGTAAAGAATCCGTCGGAGCTGTTCATTAGCGAGAGGCAAGAAGATATCTCCGGCTCTGTTGTTGTATCAAGTGTCGAAGGCACACGTCCACTTCTTTTGGAGTTACAAGCCCTTGTTTCACCATCGAACTTTGGCTCCCCTCGCAATACAACGACCAGCGTAGACCATCATCGGATTGCGCTGCTTGTAGCGGTCTTGCAAAAACGAGTTGGTCTTGATATTGGTGATTCGGACGTTTTTGTTAATATCACCGGTGGAATGCGAGTCGGTGAACCAGGAATTGATTTAGGTATTGTCATGGCGATAGCCTCGAATCACCGTGATATCGCCATCCATCCGCGCACCGTCGTCATCGGGGAAGTCGGCTTGGGCGGTGAAGTACGCCCCGTGACACACATTGAAAAACGATTGCGTGAAGCCGCAAAACTCGGTTTTGATCGAGCGGTCTTTCCAGAATACAACCGAAAGGGATTAGAATTAGCGGAAGAAATTGAGTTAGTTGGCGTCAGAGATCTTTATGATGCGCTCAGTGCATTACTCTGAAAATGGGCGAATTAAGAAGGAAGTGCTGGCCTACTTAATGATAGGACACTATCCCAACATGCCGTTCTGATTCGCAGATTCGTTGATTTGTCCAATGTCAAAAAGAAGGTGGCTCATATGCAAATTTGGATTATTCGTGCTTCTTTTACACTATTTAGCGCCGTTTTCGGTTTTATCACGAATAGTTGGAATGGGGGAATCACCGTTCTTATTATTGCCATCATCTTGGTTGGTATTGAGTCATCAATTCGGCGCGCACTCATGCGGGATGTGTTTGCTTGTTTGGCTGGACTAACCTTCGGTCTGATTGTAGCCGGTCTAATTATTTATATCATTTCTCACGCAACCGAAGTGAAAAATGCAACTTTAACCATGAGCATTGCCCTTCTATTTAGTTATACCGGAATGATGATTTTCTACCGGAGACGGGAAACCTTTGGATTGTTTTCCCTAGCTGCGTCGGGGTTTTCTGCCACATCACGCGGGTTCAAGATTCTGGATACCAGCGTCATTATTGATGGACGAATTCGCGAAATTTGTCAAACCGGATTCATTGAAGGTAGGCTCATGATTCCACAGTTTGTCCTCAATGAATTACAACACATTGCAGACTCCACAGATCAGCTGCGTCGCAACAAGGGACGTCGGGGCTTTACAGTCTTGCGCATGATGCAGAACGATCCGGATATCGAGGTTGAAGTCACAGAGGACGATTTCCCAGATGTAGCGGAGGTTGATGCGAAGTTAGTTCAGCTTGCTCAAAAATTGGATGCACAGATCATCACCAATGATTTTAATTTAAACGAAGTCGCTGAACTTCAAGGGGTAACGGTCTTAAATGTCAATGAACTTGCACATGCTGTTCGTTCTGTTGTGGTCGGT
Source organism: Candidatus Poribacteria bacterium (assembly GCA_022567695.1). Classification (GTDB taxonomy): domain Bacteria; phylum Poribacteria; class WGA-4E; order WGA-4E; family PCPOR2b; genus JADFGN01. The sequence continues at coordinate 5,497 of JADFGN010000013.1, forward strand.
GGCGAGGTCATTCAAGTTCGTCTTCTCCGGGAGGGAAAAGAACCGAATCAAGGGGTCGGCTATCTCGATGACGGCACAATGGTCATCGTCGAGGGCGGCAGGGGATATGTTGGGCAAACACTTGATGTTGTCGTTACCCAAACGTTGCGGACAAGTGCAGGGCAGATGATCTTTACCCGTCGGAAAGACGATGAAGTGGACAGTAATGAATCAGAAGATATGCGTTCTTATCCCCGCAGCTGGCAGCGGACGTCGAATGGCCCATCCTACTAAGAAACCGTACCTAACGCTAGTTGACAAGCCAATTCTCGCGCACACCATTTATGCCTTCGATCAAAACACGAGTATTGACGAAATCTTCGTCATTGTGGACTTCACAGATTTTGAAGCCTGTCAATCTATGGTCATTGCTCCCTACGGCTTTAAAAAGGTCGCAGACCTGGTAGCGGGTGGAGAAACTCGTCAAGCCTCCGTCTTCAATGGCTTGGGTGCGCTTCCATCGGATACCGATTTCGTTATCGTCCATGATGGGGTTCGTCCCTTTGTCACTGATGAGATAATTTTCAATTGTATAGAAGCAGCGGATGAGTGTGGCGCAGCGATAGCTGCCGTCCCGGTCAAAGACACCATCAAAGTTGCAAATGCAGATGGATTTATTATCGATACGCCTGAGCGACAGAGGCTTTGGGCAGTGCAGACACCTCAAGCGTTTCGGAAAGACTTACTGCTTGAAGGCCATCAGAATGCCCGCCGCGCACAGATCACCGCAACCGATGATGCCGCGCTTGTTGAAAAACTTGGTTTCAAGGTGAAATTGGTTATGGGGAGCTACGCTAATTTGAAGATTACCACCCCCGAAGACCTAATTATTGCTGAAACACTAAAACAGTTGGATAGCGTGTGTTAAGTGCCTAACTATCGGACGTTTTTTATGTCCAATTTCACGATTGTTAAGCTTCGACAATAGGGTGTTCATGATAGGTAAATAAGTGTTCCTTGCTTTCTATAATCCCAAAATCTTTTGATTTCGACCATAAGCGTCAAAAATACTGGGCTTTTCAGTGTCCATCGGTATTCCAGACTTTTTGTCCCGATTCGGATAAACTAAAGCTCTTAATTGCTGTCAAAACTATATCCTCGGGTCAAAACCCCACGAAAACGATTAAGCAGAGTGAGAGGTGATTACCATGAAACGCCATTTTGTTTGGGGGCTTATCGGATTTATATTAAGCGGATTTTTCGGTACATCTTCAATCAGCTTTGCACAAACAGGTGAATGGACAAAAAAAGCCGATATGCCAACGCATAGGGAGGACTTTGCTGCTGGCGTGGTCAATGGAAAGATTTATGTCATCGGCGGTGGGCATGGAGGAGTCTTCGCGACTGTGGAAGAATACGACCCAGCGACCGATACATGGGCAATAAAAGCCACATGCCAACGAAAAGGCTCTTTTTCTCCACGAGTGTGGTCAATGACAAGATTTATGTCATCGGCGGTTGGGTAAATAACGCATATCTTCCGACAGTGGAAGTATACGATCCCGTCATCAATAGATGGAAAAAGAAAGCCGACATGCCCACCGCAAGAGAATTCTTATCCACCAGCGTTGTGGACGGGAAGATCTATGCAGTCGGAGGAAGATCTAATCTGAGGGACACTATTGCGACTGTGGAAGTGTACGATACCAGTCAAGACACATGGACCGAGGCACCCGATATGCCCACGGCAAGAAGGGGTTTGTCAACCGCTGTGGTGAAGGGTCGAATTTATGCCATTGGGGGAAAGGTTGGTATGCGTGGAGAAGGGATTCCGACGGTCGAAGTCTATGACACCGATTTGGGCGTCAAAGCGAAAGGAAAGCTTGCCACCCTGTGGGGCAAAATCAAATCTGAAGCTAAGGTGAATTTACGTTGAAGCATCAGACACAATGACAATCTGTTGCCTTTTTCGGATTCGGACGTTCTTTCCCCGTTCATATTCGTGGCAAAAATGCGAAAAATCAGTTCACGGACGCCCCAGTCGATTTCAGCACCATTCGACTCGCAAGGACGTTTTAAAATTGGCAATTGATATGCGTATCGGAATCGGCTACGACCTCCATCGACTGGTGCCAAATCGGAAATTAATTTTAGGTGGCGTTGAGATTCCCTACGACTTCGGACTTCTTGGGCACTCCGACGCCGATGTGTTAACTCACGCCATTTGCGACGCAATGTTAGGGGCAGCGGGGTTGGGCGATATTGGTGGCCATTTCCCCGACACGGATGCAGCATACGAAGGAATCGACAGCTTAATCTTGCTTAAAAAAGTAAACGACAGGGTGAGAAATTTGGGCTATGCCATCCAAAACGTGGACAGCACGGTCATCGCTCAACAGCCTAAACTTGCACCTTATATCCCTGAAATGCGACAACGACTTGCTGAAACTTTACAGCTTTCGACAGATGAGGTCAACGTTAAAGCAACGACATCAGAAGGGCTAGGATGCGTTGGCAAGGGAGAGGCAATTGTCGCTCAAGCGATTGTCTGCCTGGTTAACCGATAATCGACAATTGTGTTAAGGAAAAACGAATGGCATTAAAGATTTACAATTCCCTCAGTCGGCAACTAGAAAAATTTGTACCGCTCCAAGACGGAAAAGTGTTAATGTATAGTTGCGGTCCAACCGTCTACGATTATTTTCATATCGGAAATGCTCGCACGTTTCTAATTTCTGATGTGATCCGTCGCTACCTAGAATATAAGGGCTATTCAGTTAAATTGGTTCAAAATCTGACAGATATCGACGATAAGATCATCAACCGTGCAAACGAGTTAGGCATAAGTTCATCTGAACTGACTGAGAAATATGTGAATTCCTACTTTGAAGATTCACAACGACTGGGTATTCGTTTGGCGGATGTTCATCCAAAACCGACGGAGCATATTCCGGAAATCATTGAGTTAATCCAAACCTTAATCGACAAAGGCGTTGCATACCCGATTGATGGTGATGTCTATTACCGCGTCAACTCTTTTGATGGGTACGGTAAACTTTCTCACCGCCAACCCGAAGACCTACTTGCAGGGGCGCGCGTCGAAGTCAATGAACGGAAGGAAGACCCGCGTGATTTCGATCTCTGGAAGAGCGCCAAGCCATCCGAGCCATGGTGGAATAGCCCGTGGGGAAAAGGACGGCCGGGGTGGCATATCGAATGCTCGGCGATGGCGATGAAACACTTGGGCCAAACAATTGATATTCACGCCGGTGGCCACGACCTGCAATTTCCGCATCACGAGAACGAAATCGCTCAGAGCGAAGTCGCAACGGAAAAACCGTTTGCCCGATATTGGATGCATATCGCCTTCTTGCGCATTGATGGCCGGCGAATGGCCAAATCGGAGCGGAATTTCATCTTCGTTCGTAATGCGCTTGAGAATTATTCCCCGGAGGCAATTCGCCATTTCCTGATCTCCGCACAATATCGTCACCCATTGGATTACAATGCAACCAGTTTGAAGGACTCTACCAGCGCAATTCGACGCTTGAACAACTGCCTTGATGCTTTAAAAATGGCAGGAGTCGAATCCGCTGCGGAAACATCGAGTACCGTAAATTCCCAACCCCAATCTATCGAGGGGCTCGATTCTGACGCTTCTTTGCTCGAATCGATCAACACAATGCGCGATGGATTCGAGGCGGCGATGGACGATGACTTCAACACAGCTGGCGCACTGGGGGCAATTTTTAAGTTAGTCAATGGAGTGAATCAATTCCTCGCGGGAACAGAAAATCAACCGTCTCAAGCTACGAAAGCGTTACTTGGCAAAACCTATAATAACCTCGCTGAAGTTTGTGGTGTACTTGGCATCTACTCTGAGACGCAGGATTCTGCCAGTGAAAATGCGGCATTATTCAACCAATTGCTCGATTTGATCGTAGACTTACGCCAGGACGCACGGAATCGTAAAGACTGGGAAACAGCGGACAAAATTCGCGATCGATTAAAGCAACTCGATATTGAGTTAAAAGATTCGCGAAATAGCACAACTTGGAAGATCGGCAATTGACAATCAGTAGTCCACAATTTCACACATTTTGTCATTCCTTCGCTGCGCTCAAGGACAGGCCTGAGTCGAGAGAAAGATCTCTCTGTTGCCTGATTTTTCAAGAGAACAGATTCTTCGCAAAACCGCAGAATGACATTCTGCGGACTACTGACAATCATAATCACGTTAAAAGGAGATTCTAAGAATGTATCGTTTAGTCACCATATTGCTTATTCTTATATGTTCAGTATCTATGATGAGTTGCAGCGCGCTTATTTCCAAACAGGAGTGGAGCGACAACTACACGCAAATAGAAGGCGTCCGAGCAACAAGCCCTGAAATGATTGACGGAAATCTAAGAACTGTCGGCGAAACAACCTTCCCTGAAGGTGCTCAACAGTTTTATGGTTCGTCTCCGGCGTCCGAGGCAATTATCACGTTACCCAAAAAAATGCTGATCCGCCGGATTGTGATTCATTCGGATAACTTGAAGACATTCGATGTGTTCGCTGATAAAGGGGGAAGTTCTATTAAGAGCACAGATTGGCAACTGATCAAGGAGGTCAAGAGCGTCCATAAAAATCCAATCGATTTATCGCTTCCGATTGCATTCCCCACCGACAAGATCCGTATCCGAGTGTTGAACACAAGTGATGACGCTGAACTTCGCCGCCGAGAACGTGCACGTTCAGGTGGATTTTCCCGGTTTACGCGGAATCGTCGCGCCGTCGGCAAAATCTATGAAATCGAACTGTACGGCTACAAATCGACGAAGGAATCCTCAAAGAAAAAAGAAATTGATCAGCGCGAACAAGAACTCGATGAGTTGTTGAAATGATGTTGGGGATGGATTAACCGCCCCGGTTCCTAAAGTTGTAAAATTAAAGACGCGAAAATAAAATTTTCGCACCTAAATCGGAAGGAGGCAAACATGCGTTTATTAACATTCGCCGTTGCTATGCTGTGTTTGGTTTGTTTTGTCGGGTGCTTGAGTACAGGCCCAAAAATCCAGTGGAGCAGGAACATCGCTGTTTTCGCTGCTAGTAAAGATGCAAAGCTCAACGACGATAACATATACTCAGTTGGTGAAACCTCTCCGCTAATTGAAAGTGCCAGGGATGTGGCATCACAAGAGGAAGCTGATAAATACACTCAGGCAGTTCTTGAGTGGGGAAAGCCACAACAGATCCAAAAGATCGTTATCAAGGCTGATGTTGGAGCTTTGGAAGTCTTCGACATTCAGTATCGAAATGAAGAGGGAAAGTGGGAAACGCTTAGAAGTGTCAAAGATCACATCAAAGAAGTATATAAGTACCAACGGAAGGAACCGATTATCACCCGTGAACTGCGCCTCAAAGTTCCGCGTCAATGGGATTCCCGTCTGATCCGCGGACAGAAACGATCAACGAGAACGGAGACAGGGGCACCGTCTGGAAGCTTCAAAAAGATTCGCGAAATTGAAGTCTACTACGCCCTGCCCGCCGAAGAACCAGCAGTAGCGCAGTAAATGCCGATATTTTCCAGATAAGTATCCCTCCCGAAAACTGATGTGCCGCAACTCCAAGAGTTATAGGTTATGTTATCTGATGAAACGAAGAGTTTGATTCATCTCAGCCTTATTCGGGGTGTCGGTAATCAAACGATTCGATGCCTGTTGCGGGCTTTTGCATCCGCGCAGAAAGCTTTGACAGCCGCGTCCGAGGAGTTAGCCCAGGTTGATGGGTTAACTCCTGCTATTCGCCGACGTATTGTAGGGGGAAGAGAAGACGTTTCGATAGACCGCGAACTTCAACTTATCCAAACTCACGGATGCCAAGTTGTTACGATTCACGATGAATCCTACCCTTCGCTTCTCAAGCAGATTGCAGATTCCCCTCCTTTACTTTACATCAAAGGCAAACTCCCACCAGAAAATACATTAAACATTGCTGTTGTCGGGTCACGGAGTCCAACAGACTACGGCAAAACTATCTGCCATCAACTCAGTTACCAACTTGCTGCGAAAGGCATTACCGTTGTCAGCGGTTTTGCACGGGGCCTCGATACCTGTGCACATCGAGGGGCTCTTGATGCCAAGGGACGAACGATTGGGGTGTTGGGCAATGGATTAAGTTTAGTATATCCTGAGGAGAATAGGGGGCTTGCTGATGACATTGTCGAATCCGGGGCGTTGATTTCCGAATTTCCGATGACTATGCCGCCGATAGCAAGGAATTTCCCCCGCCGCAATCGTGTAATTAGCGGCTTGACTTGGGGAACGCTCGTCGTCGAAGCGTCAGATCGCAGTGGTGCCTTGATAACAGCGCGTTTCGCAGCAGAGCAGGGAAGGGAAGTTTTTGCGGTACCGGGGCAGGTCTTCTCCAAACTGTCAAGAGGAACACATCAGCTTATCAATCAAGGTGCTCACCTCATAAGCACGGTTGATGATCTCCTCGATGCGCTTCCCACCCATTGCCTGGAATTGCCCCGTCTTTCTTCGACTGCGCAGCCTCCCAAAAAACCACAGGTACAATCCGTAGTAAATCATACTCCAACTCAAGCTACGCAACCCACTCCTCCCCCCGCTTTGCAACTCAGTGCTGATGAACAGGCGGTTCTTGCAGCAATTGATTCCCCTTCCTCACATATCGATCAGATCGCCCGGATAGCAAAACTTCCAATCAACAAAGTGTCTGGAACCCTTGTCATGCTTGAACTCAAAGAAATCATTCAGCAGTTGCCGGGTAAACGATATGTCAAAAAATGAAGCGGATTGTAGTGCGGAAGGGTGAAGTTGCCGAATACGACCCGACAATTTCTGATGTTGGTTGGTGAAACTCCGCGGTCTGAGTTGCCTTGCTGCAGGCAACATGTCAAATGAACGAAACGAAAAATTAGGCAAACACGTATTATAATTTGGAGATTGGAATCATGCGTTCAAGGTCTTTAAGTTTTGAAACGCCACTCATTGAATTAAGTCAGCACCTTGCACAATTCAAAGCCTTCGCGGAAGACCATCCAGAATTAGACCTTACCAAAGGCATTCAAGCACTCGAAGAAAACTTGGCAGATCTCACTAGAGGAGCCTTTCAGAATCTGACCCGTTGGGATAAGATTTGGCTGGCACGGCATGAGCAACGTCCACAAGCCTCCGTTTATATCAAAGCTCTCTTCGACGATCCAATTGAGTTGCAGGGCGATAAATTATACGGCGATGATCGCTCTTTAATTGGAGGGCTTACTTGGTTCGAGGGACAACCAGTTGTTTATCTCGCACAACAGAAAGGGATGAATTTCAAAGAACGACAGGAGATGAACTTTGGGTACACACGTCCCGAAGGTTACCGCAAGGCACGACGTTTAATGAAATTGGCAGAGAAATTTGATCGTCCTCTAATCTGCCTCGTCGATTCACCCAGCGCGCATTTTGACAGACAATCAGAAGAGCGAGGGCAAGCTATGGCAATCGCTGAAAACCTTGCTGAGATGGCGACCTTGCGTGTCCCAATTCTCGTGGTGCTTATCGGCGAAGCCGCCAGTGGTGGAGCTATAGCCATTGCGGTCGGCGATCGCCTGCTGATGATGGAGCATGCTTTTTATTGTGTTGCAACCCCTGAAGCGTGCAGTGGGATTGTGTGGAAAGATCAGGGTGAACACGCTCCAGAGGCCGCAGAAGCACTCAAACCAATGGCTGAAGATCTCTTGCAACTTGGCGTCATTGATGAGATTATTCCGGAACCTCTCGGTGGCGCGCACCGTGACGTTGAATTAGCCACCCAGCACGTCAAAGATGCAATTCGAACGCACTTGAAGGAATTGATGCAAATCGATCGAGAGAAACTTGTCGAACAGCGATATGAACGCTATAGGAAGATTGGCATCTATGGCGAAGAATAAAAAACAGATAGGAAAACCATCTCAAATCCAAATTAGAAACAAAACCCTACCACGACCCACCAAACGCATTACCCATCCACTCCTCCTAAATTTCTTGAATACTTAACACATATATGCTATACTATTGTGTAGTGAAGCGTAAGAGAGATTTCACCATACCTGACCCTTTGGCAAACTCAGGGCAGGCTCTACGGCTTCAGTCATTTTCGAGAGCTAAAAGCCCTTTCGTTTATGCTTCCATCTGGCCTTCCAACAATTAAAAGCATGGTCCGTTTTTTTATTGCCCAGGCAAGCCAACCAAATTTGTAACGTATCTTCTCAAAAAATGGTGGAGATTTCTGCATGCCGCAGTCACGGGAGGGCAAGGCTCCTGCCGCGCCTTTTGGTTCGGCGGGAGCCTCACCCTCCCACCCGCAGGATCTGATTTCTTGCGGGAACTTATTCCCGAAAATTAGTTAAAATCGAAGAATGCCAGATCTCAGGGGTTAGTAACATTAGTCAACCAAATCAACTCTAAATTGGAGGGCATGATGAGAACAACAATCGCCGTTAAGGGTGCAAATGAGAACAATTTACAGAATATAGATGTGGAGATCCCCCGAGATAAACTCGTGGTCTTTACGGGAATTAGTGGCTCCGGGAAATCGTCGCTTGCATTTGAAACTATCTATGCGGAAGGGCAACGTCGTTTCCTCGAATCTTTATCTACGTATGCCAGGCGATCGATTCGGCAGTTGAAGAAACCAGATGTCGAGTCTATTGTGGGTTTGTCTCCGGTCGTATCAATTGAACAAAAAACGGTTACCAGAAATCCGCGTTCAACTGTCGGAACGATGACCGATCTCTATGACTATTTGCGTATGCTCTACGCTACCATTGGTGCTTCTCATTGTCCTTATTGCAGAGAGGAAGTCCCAATCAAATCACCCTACCAAATGGTGGAACACATCTTATCACTACCAGAAGGTACGGAAATCGAACTCCATGCCCCGATCTTCAAGCTCTACGGTGAAGATTACGCCTATCTTTTTGATGACGTACGCACTAAAGGATTCCGGCGGGTATTAATTGATAATGAACTGCATGACATCAGTGAAGAGATAGAACTCGACGAAGGCAAGACGTTTGAAATGAAAGTGATCGTCGATAAGTTCATCGTTAAGGACAATATTGATAAGCAACTCCTCACATCGATTGAAAACGGCTTGATTGTTGGTGAGGGCTTCTTGAGCTTTCACATCATGAATCCAGATTTTGTTGTTCAAGGAACAGGTGGGCGAGGCACAACATCTGACCCATTAGACGCATTCTATGAAGGCTTCGGCTGTCCCGAACATCACCTCGCTATGGGCTATGGCAATCCCGGCAACCGCTTCACCATGGGCGAGTTAGCTCCATACTATTTTAGCTTCAACGAGCCAAACAGTGCCTGTGTAACCTGTTCAGGGCTTGGTACTTATCTCCAAGTGTATCCAGACCTACTCGTCCCGGATAAAGGCAGAAGTATCACAGATGGAGCTTTTGTGCGCGAAGCCTTTAACTACGACATGGCTCGCTGGGACGGACGCATCATGTACAGTATGTCAAAACACTACGGTTTCAGCTTGGACGCGCCTTTCAAAGACCTCCCCGATGAGATTGTCGATATCCTACTCTATGGGACTCGGGGTGAGAAGTTTAAGATTGACTTGCCACAAGAGGTAAAAAATAGAGAGCGTCACATCGGCAGAGAGATCCGCTTTGATGGAATTATCACCCGCATTGAACGTCAATACAGACGCTATCGCAAGCGCGGAGTTGCTCATTCTGGAATGGAAGATTATCTAAGAAAAGTGATGATCGAATATACCTGTCCAGATTGCGATGGGACTCGATTGAAGAAACAGCGGCTTTTGGTTAGCGTCGAAGGTAAGACCATCCATGAATTAGGAGAAATGCACTTTGAAGAATTTAAGGATTTCCTAGAACAAATTCCGATTCCAGAGCGCAAAATGGAGGTAGGTACTCGAATCATCAATGAGATTACGTCCCGATTAGACCTCCTGCTCGGCATCGGTTTGGATTATCTCAACCTCAACAGAAGGTCTGGCACGCTTTCCGGCGGGGAATCGCAACGTATCCGTCTCTCAACGCAGATCGGCTCGGGATTGATGGGGATGTTGTATGTCCTCGACGAACCAAGCATTGGACTCCACCCCAAAGATAACGTCAAGATGATTGATACGCTGAAACGGTTGCGGGATATTGGAAACACGGTCATTGTTGTCGAGCATGATGAATCCACAATCAAGGCAGCAGATCACATTATTGAACTTGGTCCCGGCCCTGGTGTTCATGGCGGGAAGGTCGTTGCGGAAGGTCCCTTTGAGGAAATTCTAAAAAGTCCCGCGTCGTTGACCGGACAATACATGAGCGGCGCACGGCAGATTGAACTTCCCGAAATCCGAAGGGAGTTGAATGGAACTTCACTAATCATTCGCGGGGCGCGCGAGAACAACTTGAGAAATATCGATGTGGAACTCCCGTTGGGCGTGTTCATCTGTGTCACAGGTGCATCCGGGTCAGGCAAAAGCACACTGGTAAATGAGATTGTGTACAAGAAGCTCTACTCCCTTTACCATGATAGTCGCATTCTCTCAGGCGACCATGATAGCATTGAGGGATGCGAATATGTCAGCGACGTAATTAGCATCGATCAATCCCCAATTGGACGTTCACCACGTTCTAACCCCGCGACCTACATCGGTTTCTACGATAATATCAGAAAACTCTTTGCGAGTACCCCGGAAGCCCAAGCACGTCGGTATACGGCATCCCGGTTTAGCTTCAATCTTAAAGGCGGACGTTGCGGCGAGTGTGGCGGGGAAGGATCGATCACGACTCAATTGCACTTCATGCCGGACGTAGAAGTGATATGCCCCACGTGCAAGGGCGCAAGATATAATGAGGAGACCCTTGAAATCACGTACAACGAAAAAAACATCGCGGAAGTTTTGGATATGCCTATTGAGGAAGGCGTCGAGTTCTTTGTCGATCAGCGGCTCATCCATCACAAATTGGGCGTTCTCAATGACCTTGGGATGGGATACCTCAAGTTGGGACACCCGGCGACTATTCTTTCCGGCGGAGAAGCGCAACGGGTGAAATTAGCAAATGAACTGAGTAAAATTAAGCGGGGCAAGCACAATTTCTACATTCTTGATGAGCCGACCACTGGCCTCCACCTCGCTGATATTCAGAAGCTACTCGACAGCCTAAACCGTTTGGTTGATGCGGGTCATACCGTGCTGGTCATTGAACATCACCTGGACGTCATCAAAACCGCAGATTACGTTATCGATCTGGGACCAGAAGGAGGGCATAAAGGCGGAGAGATTATCGCACAGGGTACACCGGAGGAGATAGTGAAAATCCCGGCCTCCTTTACAGGTCAATTCTTGAAAGATTACCTTTAACGCACCATGGGAGGGCGACGCTCCTGCGGAGCAAAGTTCGGCGGGTGGACTGGTCAAGTCCAGTTCACCTCCCTTCGGCCTGCGGAGTAAAGTTCGGCGGGAGCCTCACCCTCCCATCTGAACAATTATCGCTGATTACTTGGCACCGCTGGTTTTGCCGTCCACGTCTGACGCTTTGCCATGGCAACAACATTATGCGCTTCAAAGCCGGGTGCCATGAGCCATCCACCGATTCGCATCTTCTTAAAATCTTCCCGTTCAGCGAGCGTTGGTGTGTTCTGAGCCAATTCAATCATCACCGTTTTGGGCGGTTGCGATTGTGCGTGCACATCCCTGATGAGGTTGGCTGCGGCTTTTAGGAAATCTCCCGGAGTGACTTGCTGACCTACCAGATCAATGATCGAAGGAACGCGATGAGCAAAGCTAACCTTTTGGTGAGCTTGAGAAGCGGCATTGAGGAATACATCCAAATTCACCTGAATCGGCGCATCAGAAACACAATCCTCGGTTGGGCCGATGGGGCGTCGAATCGGGAGGGTTGTCGGGAGTGTACGAGACTGATTGTAGCCATCCAAAATGAAGGCCGCAATCCCAAAGATTTCTGCCGGAGAAAGGAACAAGCCGTTTGCCCGATGGTAGGTGAGTTCTCCTGAAACCGACCTCATAATGTCCAACGCCGTTTCCAACGAAATCCACACATTTTCCTCTTTGTACTTCTCATAGATCTCCCGGTATGTCACGACGGGAATGCCTTCCCCTGCAACAAACTCCAGAAAGCGGTCCGCCGCCTCTTGAATCGCTTCTGCATCTGCCTTCGGACGCTTGGGCACAGGCTTCCACTGTTCTCGCGGCGTGTTCTTCCCATCTCTGAAATTCAAGCCATCTCCGAAAGTCTTTGCGAGCATCAGACAGGGATGGCTCATCATGACTAAATATCCCTCACTCCAACTTTCATAGCGTTCGAGAAAGCCATCTTTCATGTGCTTAAACCGATTTTCGACATTCATGGAACGCTCAAAAGAGGTGTGGTACTTCAAACAGAGCTGATTACAAAACCACATCGGCTGTCCGGGTGCGTACTCAACCGGGGCATCAGCAAAAACTGGAAGACCCAAAATTGACATGCCATAAGTCACCTGCGGTCCCCAGCTGCTACCCGGTTTACAATGTGCGGTTGGGCGCTGCCCCATAATATGCTCCACATCGGCAATTCCCGGAGTTTCCTCCGCCAGGCATCTTCGCACACCGTCATCCCAATTGAGTTCATTCAGATACTCCGCGTGCGTTGGATGAACTGAGTGGAGATCTGAGTGGTAATCAATCTCGTGTTCCTTCAGTGAGTCAATAATGTCACGCCTCCCGCGATCTCGTAGGACGCGGGCTTTTTCACCAACAATGCAAAAGCAGCCTTTAAGTCCATGCTTTGTGAGCATATCCGCCCAGATTTTCGTAGCATCGTCTGTAAAAGGGGCTTGATATTCCTCTGTGTCATACGCAAAAACAACAGATACCATCTTCGGCTCCTTGTGAATAGTGTCAATCACGATTTGTGTTGTGCAACAGCTTCAAAATCTATAAATCTAACAAGTTTGCTGACTACGAACCTATGAATTAGTTGTAGTGCACTAGCCGCATCAACTTTTGCGTTGAAATCTCGCCTGTTGCAATATTCAATTCTTTCATCTTCCGACGCGCCATCACAAAAGCAGCAAAGGTTTACAATGAATCATAGAGTGCGCCAACAGTACTTATCGTCGTCTTATCCTTTGCATCAGATCTGCCTGACGCTGTCGTGTTCGTTCCAATTGACGTCGGTCCTGTTTGGTACGCTGTCTCTGGAGTTCCGCTTGATGATTGAGCAGATGCTTCTGGTGCTCCCGACGGGATATCCCCGATTCCGACTCGCCTTGCTGGATTGAAGAGTTAAAGTTCGTCAGCGTAACCGTTTGTTTTGTCGGTGGATATGTTTGAATGACTCCCGGACTTTGACGCTCGATTGGCGGGGTTAAGTTGAACCGCGACAATGATTGGTATTCAGATCGTAGCTGGTTGACTCTGTCTGCAAGCAAATCCTGTTGGGTCGTGTGTTGGGCCTGCCAATGGCGTTGTGTATTCTGATAAGTCTCAATTAGTGTTCTCTGTTGCGAAATTAGTTGAGCCGCTTCCTTGAATTGCTGGTGCTGCTGGTAAAGTTCACGCCTTTGTTCGGCAATTCGTTGCTGTTGGCGTTGAATTCGTCCCTCTTGCCCTTGAAGTCGCCCATTGAGTGAAGCCACTTCGCCTTGCAATTGATCGATGGTCTGTTCAAGTAAGATGAGTCGATCTTCCTGCGCTTCGAGGAGCATTTCCATTTGGGATATGTCCTCCGATTCGGGGTTCATGAAGATAATCCCAAAGGCGATCGCCACGATTGCAACTCCGATTGTTCCAACAAACCAATGCGTCTTTGTCATGATTTAACCCTCCTGATTTAGTCCGCATTATAGATTACCTAATTGCCAAAGCAACGGTATGATTTCTTCCCTGCTTAACCTTTCGATAATTTCCGAAGATCTCTTTGAAATTCCGCTTGATAAATTCCCGCAAGCCAGAAATCGTGACGACGTAAAATTTGCCATTCGGTTGTAGATGAGCTCTAGCTTCGAGCAGGATGATTCTGAGGAGTTCCTTTCCAACATTACCGGGCAAGTTTGATGCAATCACATCGAATTGAATCTTCGGAAGGTGGCTAAAAGCGTTACTTAATAAAACTTCACAATTTTGGAGACCGTTATTTTCAACGTTTTTCTGTGCATACTCAACCGCCACAAAATCCTTATCGACCATGTAGATTTTTCCGGAATTGGACAATCTTGCCATTGCGAGTCCGATTGGACCATACCCACAGCCGAGATCGAGACAGGTATCCCCTCCATCCACATCAAGCTGATCAATTAGGAGACTTGTTCCTTTGTCGATCGATGTCGGGCAAAAAAGTCCCCATGTCGTATGAAAAACAAAATCAAATCCCCGTAACTGTGCGTTAAAAACCGTATCGCGTTTCAGTTTTTTTAAGTTCATCGTTGAAGCCACTCCTTCAAGAATCGGATGGTGTGTTCCCATTGTCCTTTGGCGTAAAGCGAACAGAGATAAAGGCTCAACGCCAATAGCCCACCGCCGACTAGCCAATCTCTAATCTTTGCGAACATAGAGTCCTTCTCCAATGCTTTCTAAGCCACCGGTAGTCACGGCTTCTTCGATCTTTTGCTGAACAAGAGGCGGAGGTCGTGAAACAAAGAGATACGATACATTTCGCTGGCGCATGATTTCCAAGATGTCCGTGTTGGCATCAATCGGCACATAGCGCAATTTGCGTGAGAAATCGGCGGCGTACAGTGGATATACCCATCCATCGCCACTAACATTATATCCTATGATTTCATCTGGTGGCACCGTTTCAAGGGCATTCTGGTAACTTTCCCCGATGTACAAACCCAATGCCGCTGTCGATCGCTTCTTGAGCGGCAACCGGGCCATCTGCTCCCACTGTTTAAGAGTGAGCCGCCCGATGTCGAGCGTACCGACGAAATTGAGTATCAGACATCCTGTTGCTAAAAAATAGAAGCCCCAACGGATTGGCTTGGGACGCAGGCGGCTGACGACCAATCCAAAACTCAACGAGAACAGCGCGGGAAACCAGAGTGTAAAGCGCATGTTCCACGGATCTGGTGTTACCCACGCCAGCAGTCCAGCGAGTGAAAGTAGGAAACCTCCTGCAAGCCAGCGCACTTGGGAGACCGTAATAATACCATATACAAGGGTCGGTAATCCACAACAGAAAGCAAACCAACCCCATCCGGTAATATCGTTGAGATCGGCGTTGTACCGTCCTTGCGAGTCGTAGATTTTTTCGCCGATTAGCATTTCAACGTTTTTGGCAAGTGACGCAAAGCTGAAAGTCCCTTGTTGTCCGTGTCCCTCACCTGCGCCGAAGATGAGGTGTCCAAATAGACGCAAATCTGTTGGATAAAAAGGGTTGTCAAAAAGGATGAGATTCCTGATGAACCAATATCCGGCAATGAGTGAACCCGCTCCAGTAACGAAGCAGATGAGTAGAACTTGCTTTGGTGTCGAGTTCTTCGAGACAGCGATTTTCAACTTCGATCGCCATGTCGGGAGTTCTTCTTGAACTGGAGATTTAGTCCAAATCTGAGTTCGCTTCCATAAACTCCAGATAGCAAACACGAACAATCCGGGAACGATAAAAGCGATGTAAGGTTTCGTCCCGATTGCCAGACACAATCCCAACCAGATCAGCAGTAGGCGTTTTCGCAAGTGTGTCCCGCTCTGTTGCCAATCGAGGAGGAGAGCGAGAATAAACAGATACACCGCCGCAATCGGGAGGTCATTGTTGCCAGAAGTTGCGTGGAGGGCAATTGAAGGGGTGTAGGCGTAGAGAATCGCCGTAAAAAGTGCGAGCGGATGATTGATGTTGAGCGTACGAGCAATCGAATAGACACAGGCGGAAGCAAGGAGATAAAATGGGATGCTTGCTGCATCAATCATAAAATCGTGATGTGGAAACAGCACAAACCACGTCTGAAACAGTTCATAATTCGCGGGCCAAAAACTCCTTTTTACTGGTGTATCGAATATCAGCATCCGATGATTCTGTATCCATTCGGCAACGTTTGGCAGGTGATACGTCAGCGTGTCCCAAACGTAAGGCGGCAGGAACCAGACGTGAATTCCCATTCGGATAAATTGCAAAGCGATGAGGACAAAGAAAAACAGATTGAGCAGATATCGGCGTCGCACTTGACTCAGAATGCTGAGTGTTCTAAAATCCGTATCGACTGAGTTGATACGGATTTTTCCAGACCGCCACGCCCAGCCGATGGCGATGCATCCTAAAAGGGCGATCAAAAAAATTGGCGTCCGGTGAAGCCATCCGACAAGCCCAAAGAGCATCATCAATAACGTGGTGATAAAAATAAAAAGAAATCCGTAAACAAGGAAATTCATCCGCTGGTGATTGAGGCGTAGCGATTGCCAAAGGAGTACGGCTAATCCCATGACGAAAAGATTCGCAACGCCCCACTGCAAAAGTGCGAGAATGAAGCTTGGTGTTTGCATAGCTGTTGAGAATCCTCTTACTGAACTTTTTTCGCGAAGGCCCGACCGGATCGGAAAATCGCAGAAACGATTCGGCTCCTACAATCAACGCGACACGAATCAAACTGGAAATTTCTGTTGCACACGTATCAAGATTATGCTAGAATGAGGCAAAAGCGAGATAGATATTGCAATAAAATTGTAGGTCGAGATTCTTGCGATGACTTGCAATCTTTAACCTCACCACGCCCTCCTCTCCTAAGAAGAGAGGGAGAATATACAGGGAGGCAGTTCTTTGAAACAGGCTGGTTTAACATCTACACAACTTCTCGTAGTCATTGTTGTAATTGGTATCGTGGCAGCCGTTTTCTTAGCTCCTCGCATTCTTGGTCAAGCTGGCAAAGTGTTGCAGGCCCAAGCTGCGGAAGAAATCGAAACCATCGGTATCGCACTAGACCAATACGCGAAAGATAATGGAGATTATCCATCGACTGAGCAAGGGTTGGCTGCACTCTGGGAGAAGCCGGAACTTCCGCCCATTCCAACGAACTGGGCTGGACCTTACCTGAAGATTCCTATCACGACAGACCCGTGGGGAAATGAATATGTTTACATTCGCCCTGGCGTTCATGATCGATATGGATACGATCTCCTCTCTTTTGGAAGAGACGGCACTGAAGGTGGAACAGGCGACGCCGAAGAGGTCGTTAGCTGGATCCGGCCAGATGAATAGAAATGGATTATCAGCGAGAGGAACTTGAGAAAGATGACAATCCCTTTGCCTTGGTGGTTTTTGCCTCTCAAGAAAGAGAACGCCTCCGGCGAGATGGGGATGGCTTCGATGCCAAGTGGTATCTGATTCGGAAGTTGTATGAACGGGGATATAGCCGAGAGGAAGTTGTAGGGTTGTTTGAATTTATCGATTGGGTAATTCAACTAAATGACGAAGAAGAAAATCGATTATGGGAAGAGATAGGAACTCTAGAGGAGGTGAAACAAATGCCTTATATCACAAGCGTCGAACGAATCGGTTTGCGAAAAGGCAGGGAAGAAGGGTTGCAACAGGGGTTGCAACAGGGACTGCAACAGGGACTGCAACAAATGGTTATTGATGCCTTGGAAGTGAGATTTGCGGAAATCCCATCTCTCATTTCTGAATCTATTCATCAGACCAAAGACCCCGAGCGGCTGAAAGCTCTACACCGTCAAGCCATTCGGAGCGCGTCTCTGGAAGAATTCCAACAGGGACTCAACGGAAACTGATCCTCAGCTATACGGATGGATACATATTTTATCGCTTGACACCGTGCAGGAGGCAAGATGCAGGAGATACAAGGGACAAGATGCAAGGATACGCCTCGCTAGGCGGAATGCAAAAGCGCAAGTTATGCTCTCATTGGCCTGATATTCTTCATCCCCGGATGTGGACACGCGAACTGCCATTGCCCATTTTCTCAACAGCGATTTGCACGGGAATACGCCGCGTCAGCTCTCCAACATGACTGATAACCACGATGCTCTTGCCCGCCATCCGTAGGCCTTCTAGCGCAGAAATTGCGGTGTCAAGGGTTTTGGTGTCGAGCGTACCGAATCCTTCGTCTAGGAAAAGCGAATTGAGTTGTGTCCTTCCCCGGCTCATCTCCGAAAGCGCAAGTGCCAGTGAAAGACTTGCCAAAAACGATTCTCCGCCGGATAGCGTTTCTACAGGGCGTTCTTCATTCGCATTCCATTTGTCGATCACAACCATGTCTTGCATGCCCTTCACCTTCAGCCGGTAACGCCCCGTCAGGTCCTCCAACTGTTTGTTCGCCAAACGGATAAGGAAGTCAAACATGTGTTCTAGGGCGAAGTCGCGCAGGCTGTTTTGGGGCATGCAATCCTGCAGTCGCGCCCATCGATCGCTCTCTTTTCTGGCTTTCTCCAGTACAATTCCTTGTTCTTCACGTCTGCGGAAATTCTCCTCCAATTCACCGATTCGTTGTCTCAACTGTCCAATCTCCTGATCTGTGGACTGAATCTCACGATCGACGGTTCGTTCTGTTTCCTGAATGCGTTCCATTACCTGCGAATCGAAAGGTTGGTCGGCGAAGTGCTTCTGCAACGACCTAACTTCCTCCTCTGTGGCGTGCCGTCGTTGCCGGTACGCATCAATTTCCTCCGTAGATTTTTTCATCCACGAATCATCTCGGAACGCCTGCTCGTGGGTTTCCGGTGACGCGAAACCTGACTCTTCGAGTGCAACCGAGTAAGTTTGGTGGGCGACATCGAATCTCTCCAAGCATTCAGCACAACGTGATTCAGCATTGTTATGGTTTGTATGTGTGTATGCCAAGGCGTTCTCCTTTTCTCGCAACGCTTCTTCAGCGTGATTTCGGAGATCGGTCTTCTCCTGAACCTTCGCCTCCAACTTTTGGATGGCATCTTCCGCCCTCAATCCGCCTGTCTTCGCCCGTGCCGATGTCAATAATTTCTCGCCCTCCGTCCGATAGCGGTTAATCTCCGCATCCGCATCCATCAGCCGCTTCTGCTCAGATTCCAGCTTCCGCGTGCCTTCCTCGATTCTGTCGCTGAGGCGATCAAATAAATGCTGTTTCTGATTCAGACGCTTTTCACGTGTTTTGACCGCATCGATCTGTGCGGCGAACCGATCGATTGCCTCCTCCGGCTGAAGCGCAGCACGTTCAGATGCGAAATCGTCAGGCAACGATTTCCAAAATTCTGCCTCGATTTCCAGAATCTCGTCGTTCAACGTCTCAATTTCTGCAATCAACGCTCGACGTTCATCTTTTGTGCCGACCAACTCACTTTTGACACGCTGAAGCTCACGTTCGTGGTCGTTGAGCCGTTGCGTAATAAGCTTCTGAGCGTTCGATGCTTCTGTATGCGCAGTCATTGCATCCCGAAGTTTGCGAATCGAGTCATCAGCGGCGTCAATCTGCCGTTGTAACCAATCCGCCTCAATTTCATTCTTCGGATAAACTTGTTGCCATTCCGTTTGCGCAGAGATGATGGTGGTCTCTAACTTTTGCATCCGTTCGTGGGATTGGTTGATTTGTTGCTCTAAATTTTGCCCATCCCCTTCTGTACGTATCCGTTGCTGTTGCATTTCGCTGAGCTTGTCACTTTCGGCTTTCAATTCCGTCTCAGCTTGCGACAGATTTTGCGATGCGAGTTCAACCTGCTTTTCGGCGTCGAGTTCTTTTTTATTTGCCCACGGGTGTTCCAGCGCGCCACATACAAGACACGGATCTCCCTTATGCAGTTGCTGCCGTAAGGCACTCACATGGTTAGCCATGCGGGCAATTTCTCTCTCTGCTTCACAACGCTTGACCTTCTCCTCCGCTTGCCCGACGATTTCTATTTGAACCGCCAACTCCTGATCGAGGGAAATAAGTTTATCATTAATCGCACTTTTGTTTTCAATTATCTGCGCTGAATCACGCTGTATTTCATTGAGCCGATGGGCCGCGTCTTCGTATTTCCTTGCAACTGGTTGCATTTGTTGCGCTTGACGTTTTTGAACTTCCCATGTTTCTAGGCTTCCCTCATCTTGTTGGGTTTTCAATTGAACTTCTGCCTGTTCCAGAGTTGTATCGGCATCGGTCTTTTCCGCGATGAGTTCTTCCCGTTCCTTCTCTAACTTTTCCAACTGATAGCACAATCGCGTATGCTTCGACTGCGATTCTTTCTGGGCTTTCGACTTTTCTGCAAGAAATTCGCGCTTGCCGGTTAGCTGCACAAGGATTGCTCTGGCATCACCGAGTCGTTGATCGCTATTCTCTGGGAGTAGATTATCGCGCAGGAAGGCATTATCGGTATCAATCTGCTGCGCGAGTGCAGAACTCTCCTCCTCCTGTGAAGTCAACTTTCTCGACAGCTCGTTAATCTGTTCTTCAATGGTTTGCAATCCATCTTGTCGTTCTTTCAGTGTGTCAAATTGTGCTTGTGCCTTGATCTGTTCAGCGAGGGCAACGTTGTACGCCTCCATCTTCATTTCTCGCTCTTGCAGTACCGCCCGATACTGCCCATCAATTTCGGCGAACCCTTCAAGGCTCGCATCGTATTCGCGTTGTGCATGAGCTAAAGCACGTTCGGCTTTCTGAAATGCACTTTGTGCATCTTCAAGATCTTGCTTTTCTGACTGAAACGCCTGTCTTTCAGGACGTAATTTTGCGGAACGCCGAGCGAGTTCTAGCTCTGATTGTTTTTGATCGATCTCCGTCTGTTGGCTCAAGAGCTTTGTATGTCGAATTTTCACCTGAATGAGTTGTTCATGCAACCGTACACGATGAATTTCCCTCTCTTTCTCCGAAAGGATTGCCTGTCGTTTTTGTTGCAAAGATTTGGCGTTTGCCCCTAACGCTGTAAGCCTCGCTTCGGCTTCCTCGATCTCCTCACGGGTCGTGGCAGGGATGGCGTTGAATGATGCTTCTGCCTGCGCGTGCATGTTTTTCAAGCTCCTGACCTTTTCGTTAAGCACCTTTTTAAGTTGATCGTAGATAGCAATCCCCGTTGTGGCTTCGAGAATCTGACGCCGCTCTTCCGCCTTCGCCTTTAGAAACGCTGCGAAGTCTCCTTGCGCCAACATTACCGAGCGTGTGAAGGCATCAAAATCGAGTCCTAAAATAGATGCGATGGCGTCGCTTACTGTCAGCTCACTTATTCCCCGAGATTTCCCACGTGACGACAAGCGGTCGGTAATCAGTTCATGTGTATCCGTATTGATCAGTTTCCCCTCCGGTTTAAGTTCACCCCTTCGGTTCCGTTTGACACGCCATTCAGAGAGGTAACGGGTGCCATTGGCTGCAAAGAGAACTTCAGCAAATCCTTCCGTTTTGCCCTGACTCAATAGATTCCCGGGATTTTGGTTACCGGTACTCGACAAACGTGGGGTCTTGCCGTACAATCCAACGCATAATGCATCGAGCAACGTCGTCTTGCCCGATCCGGTTGGCCCTGTGATAGCCAGCAACGAGGCATCATTTAGCGGCGAACTTTCGAAGTCGATTTCGACCTCTTGTCGAAAGCTATTCAAGTTTTTGAGGCATAATTTGAGAAGTTGCATCCGATCTCCTTAACTAATTTTCTCCCATTCTTGTCGATTGATTCCTGCTTTCCTAAGAATCCGCATGAGTAGGTTGGCGTGGTTCAAAATTGTCGTCCAAGGTCATTTTGTCAAAGGCAGAGAGTTGTCGAGAAACTAGAGAATATTCTTAACGACCTTTAATTTGTCCCCAAGTGGTAGCGAGTTTGTCTTTCGCATCAACGGCAAGCGTCTCATTCATCATTCTCTCAATGTCCGCTCCAGAGAGCGCGTAATTAGCAAGCGTCACTTCGTCGATGCGTCCTTGGAAGAATCGAGGGCAGCAACCTGCATTTTCGCCACCGATTTTGATATTTTCTCGATTGCTCCTTCCGATTCCGCCCTGCTTGATGATGCTTGCGTCCTTTTTACCGTTGATGTAGAAGTTTATTTCTTTGCCGTCCCAAACTACGGCAACGTGTGACCATTCTTTTATAGGCACCTTCTCACTTGATAGGTGGTATCCGGGGACTGCGGTTTCGTAGAAATAGTAGGCAATGCTACCACCGTTCGGCTCAAGCTGCATGTAGTACGATAGCTTAAAGAAAATAGTAAACTTATCCCCGGGCGGTTCGTTGGGATAAACCCAAGCCGCCATTGTCAGTGCTTCGTCGATGTCCACTTCGTCAGAGTGCGGAATCTCGATATACTGTGCACTTCCAACTTTGCCTCCAAATTCCAAGGCGTCACCGGAAATCCCTTCCGCCCACTTGACGTTGCCGGTAAATGTGCCAACTAGCCCATCAGTCGCATCTTCGGTTTCTTTGCCCTTCCCTTCGTCAAAATGCCAGATGTACATTTTTTTGCCAAGCTGTTTGACATTTCCTTTACCGCCAGCAGCAAAGCTAGCTTGACAAACGAACATCATCGCAAAGATTAAAATTGCGAGATAGTGCCCACTTTTCAGAACTGTACTTTTCATTTTATATTCCTCATTATTGTATGTAAGTCGATTTTTCAAAATGCGTTCGGTTTCGACCGGGACAACTAACGCCACGCAGTTCCCACTCTCACCTACAGCATCATCGAAGTATGAATCTCGACCTACGATTACTGAGCATTAACACTGAAAAATTCATTAGGGACAAATTCAATTCCTAAATAGTTTCTCTACAACTCTCCGCCAAAAATCAAGGCATCACTCTGATTCTTTCAGTCTATGACGGGTCTCCATCGGTTTGGGTTGAGGCAATGTGCGTCAACTCCGTAAATGTGTCTATCAACGTGGCGAGTTGCGATTCGTCAGTGCCTTCTGCGCTGTATTTTGTGCGATAGAATTCCTCGAAGATCTCTGCAGGGGATTTCGCCGAGATGTCCTCAGCAGAGAGATCGGCTTCACGCTGTTGTTCAGCCAGTTGAACTTCAACAATCAATACATCGCCGCCCCGGTCTTTAAAAGCGTCACGAATTTCATCGCCGACCCCGAGGCGTGGTGCTTCAAGTGTGAGCTGCACTTCGATATATTTGCCCTCCCAATCCCCAGACATTGCGCCTACCATCACCTGATCGTAATTCCCTCGTACGCGGCATAGTGCCCTGAAGACGGGGATGGTGAGTTCTGTAAATCGATCATCGTTTGATTGCCCAAGCTCAAGCAGACACACTTTCTTGTCATATTCTGCTTCCTTGAAAGTCATCGGTAGCGGTGACCCCGAATATCGAATTGGGTAGCCTGCCCCCTTGATTGCTTGCGAGCGATGCAAATGTCCTAGTGCGACATAATTCACATCCTTTGGGAAATCGCCGGCACGCACTGGCAACGCACCTCCAATCTGGATGACACGTTCAGATCCGCTTTCTTCACCGCCTTGAACCACGAGATGTCCCATCAAGAGTTTCGGTACATCCGCAGGCATCTGCGCAACACAGTGATGATAGAGTTGTTTCATCGCTTCTCGATATCGCCTCGCCTTTTCGATTTCCGTCTCAAACGAAACGTGCGATAGGATTTCACTCTCCGATAGGTAAGGGATAGCCGCGATTGAGATGGCTGATACGCCGTTGTTCTCATTGGCTTCGTGGGAATTCAAAGTAATGATACACGCATCAAGTCCCGACTCGATTCCGCCAATGACATGGATACGCCCCATTTTGAGGAACTCTCGAGGCGCAGCTAAACGCCGAGGTGAATCGTGATTGCCTGCCGTAATCACCGCTTGGGCGTTTGTTTCATGGTATAATTGAAAGAGAAACCGGTAATAGAGATCTGTTGCTTCCGACGAAGGCAAAGCTGTATCGAACACATCACCGGATACGAGCAACACATCAATCGCGTGTTCCTTAATCGTCTCAAGCAGCCATTCGAGGAATTGACGATGTTCATCAATCCGGTTGCGTTCGTAGAGTCGGTGTCCGATATGCCAATCGGCGGTGTGGAGAATTCGCACAGATGATACTCCTTATGCGTATGGGTGATGAAACTCGTGAAATGAAATGAACCGAAGTGTCTAATAAAGTGTGTGACAGGATATATGAAAAATCCTTCGCTTGATGCGTCGCGTCAAAAATTAATATTGATCTGTGCCTGAAATTTTGATATACTGCAAATACAAATAAAGGAGATTTTCTCATGCCAAACATCCATATTCCAAAACCTTGGGAGATTTCGGGGCGAGAGGTAACACCAGAATCGGTTTTTATGAATCGGCGTCACTTTCTCAAGGGGCTCACCGTTGCCGGCTTAAGCATCGCTGGCGCACCAATTCTCGGTTGTGCACAGAACTCGGATTCCGCAGCACCTCCGACGGATGCGCCAAAATTCGACGGACTCAAACGCAATCCAGATTTTGCACAGGTGAATCGTCCCCTCACTGACGAAGCCGTCGCCGCGAAATACAACAACTTTTATGAATTCGGTGGCACAAAATCCATCTGGAAAAAAGCACAAGCACTGCCAACCGAAAACTGGAAGGTAGAAGTTACAGGTCTGGTACGAAACCCGCGCACATACGACATGGACGACATCAAGAAAAAGTTTCCGCTGGAAGAACGGATTTATCGCTTCCGTTGTGTTGAGGCGTGGGCGATGGTCGTGCCCTGGACGGGGTTTCCCATGAAATTACTTATCGACGATGTGGAGCCGACGGCCGAAGCAAAATTCGTTCGGTTCACTTCATTTTACGATCCAAAGATTACCAAGGGTCCGACCTTCAGCTTTTCGCGACTTCCCTGGCCCTACACCGAAGGTCTGCGCATCGACGAAATGGCAAACGAACTTGCGTTTTTTGCAGTTGGCATTTACGGACATGCCTTGCCCAAGCAACACGGTGCACCAATTCGTCAGGTGATGCCATGGAAGTACGGTTTCAAGGGAGCCAAGTCAATCGTTAAAATCGAGTTTATTGACCATCAGCCGGCGACGTTCTGGAATACGCTCCAGCCGAAGGAATATCTTTTTGAGGCAAACGTCAATCCCCAAAAGCCGCATCCCCGCTGGTCTCAGGCGACAGAGCGTATGCTTGGCTCCGGCGAAAGACTCCCGACCCTCCTCTACAACGGTTACGCAGAATATGTCGCTCAACTTTATGGATAAAGGGCGAACTTCTGTTCATAACCTTTGTATCAGGGCGTTAATTCCTCTCTCGGTTTCTTTGAGTGGGTCATATTCCGCTGCTGGAAACCCGTCATGAATATGCCAGTATTCAACTTTATCCACCCAGATTGGATGTCGTTTCGAGAGATACGGCCGATGCTCCGCTTCTTTCAGAGCGATGATTAGATCTGCTTCCTCAAAGTCTACTCCTTGTACCTGAATTGGATATCGTGGTGCGTCTGTCAATTCGATGCCACGTTCTTCTAAAACCTTGAGGGCGTACTTTGACATGGGGCCAATGTTGTTTTTCTCTAAAGCCAAGCCCCTTGAGTCCGCTCTCCAGTTAAGCTTTGCTTGGACTGCACGTGAGTTGAATAGAATTTCCGCAAAGCGACTGCGGTAGTAGTTTCCGGTACACAGGAACAGAATTCTGTTTGCCATTGGTATAATCTTCCCTACTTGCTGACGTCCATCGGACCATCCTTCTCCGAAAACAATTGTTTCACATTCCCCTCAGCATCAATGCCGGTCCAGATACGCATCTGCTTCTCTTGGTCGAGGAAGTATTGACTTGCAGTCCCGTCAAGATCTGTGCCAATCCGAATGCGCTTTAGGCCGTTCTTGTCATAAATAGCTTGTCCCGCGCTACCCGCAGCGGTCTTATGGTTCCGAGGGAACGTCGAACTTGAAACCCGCACGACGCCTTCATCATCAAAAAGCCGTTGTCGTGCTGTGCCGTCTTGTTCAACGGCAATCCGAATCCGTTGCGTGCCTTTTGCGTCAAGGAATGTTTGAACGATTCCGCCTCGATAATCAACCCCAATCTGAGCACGTATTGTACCCTTATCGTCTTCGATGCGGAGCTGTTGTACAGTTAGATTTTCAAATGTGTTTGTATGACTCGCTCCCATAAATAATAGTACGCTCCCGATAGCAATGGCAAGAACTTGAGTCCACCGGCATTGTCGCCATAAGCGACGGTTCTCTTGCTCGAGACGGTAAAAACGTTCCTCAATATTCATGATATGAACCTCCAAAATTTTATTGAATTCGATTTGAATCGATAAGGATTTTGCAATCCTCCAGTTAGGGGCTTAGGTCTAGTGCAACGATCTCCTTCCGATCGCGGAGATAGAGTGTTGTCCCAACCAGTGTTGGAACTGTCCATGCGCGTGTCGTGAGAACTTGGGCTTTCGCATGGATATCGAACCCATCCGGCGTAGCGGTCACAATGGCGAGTTCACCATCTTCATCAAGCACAATCAATTTGTTCCCAACGGCAAGGACATTTGCTTTGGCGAATCCTCGCTGTTTTGCAGTCATCTCGCCAGTTTCGGCGTTGGCGCCCATCAGAAACGCAGGACCGGAATCGCCGCTAGAGCCATAGATGGTATCGCCGATCCGTACGGCTGTACCATGCTGGATTTTCATTTTGCGGCTGAACCACATTTCCTTAACAGAGGTCTTTCCATTGTTCTGCGCTAGATGAAGGACTCGACTCCCGGCGTCGTATGCGGATGAGATGAACAGCAGATTGCCTTCTCCCCAAACGGGGGTTGAGGCATTGATATCGTACTTCGTGCGATGGGGATGCTTCCACAGCAACTTACCGGTTTCTGGGTCAAATCCGGCGACAAGCTTGCCTTCAAATATAACAAGTTGGTCTTGCCCGTCTACATTGATAATAATTGGGGACGAGAAGGTACTGCCGAAATTTTGGCTTTTCCAAATAACGTGACCATCGCGGAGGTCGAAGGCCATGACCCCATGTCCTCGCTTTCCACCAACGGGAAGGATGAGCATACCCTTGTATGCAATTGCACTAGAAGAATAGCCGCGATCGGTAGGTTTCGCTCCAAATTCTTTCCGCAAGTCATGTGACCAGATGGCCTCACCGGTCTTTTTGTTCAGGCATAGAAGGTCAGCTCGGACGCCTACTGTATACACATAATCATCAACAACAAGTGGTGTTCCATGGGGCCCCGGTCCATATCCGCTGTTGAATTTAGGCCACAGCGGGGCGTGATGAGTATGCTCCCAGAGGATCTCTCCGTTTTGAGCATTAAGGGCGATAATAATTTCATCGTCGTTTCGACGGTACATCGTATATAGGACATCATCATCAAAGACAATGGCAGAGTTTCCATCCCCCAGTTCATGATTCCACAAGCGTTTGGGGCCATCTTCTGGCCAGTCCGTATTCAGTTGGACAGACTCAGCTGTAAAATTCCGATTTGGACCGCCCCACTGGTGCCATTGAGTTTGGGCAATTGGTGCATAGCCATTGATAAAAATCGCACTGATCAGCGCAATTCGGAAAAATTTGGTAAAATTAAAGTTTCGTTGCATTAAGAGACTCCTACTTCTAAAAGTGTTGAGTTGCTTCTATAGTAAGTTTTTATTTCCATATCTGCCGCATTTTTGTTTATTGACACCCCTGAATCTTTGTGATAGGCTGTATGTCGTCTTTTTCTATCGTCTTATCGGATGCGAAGATGTAGAATAGCTCGGCAAGCCATCGTCGAGATTTTAAATTATCGGCGATTTGCGTCATCATGTTATCAGAATTTTGTTGAGACGGCAACCTAAAAATGATCAGTATCACTAATGAAAGGCCGAACACAATCGATTGGGAGTTATGCGATGGAATCAAACAAACGGACTTATGCAGTTAGTTTAATCACGGACAGTGTATTGGGCCCCGCATCGCGACATGGGTTAAACAAGACCAGACTTGCGTTGCAAAATAAGGGCATCCCTTTTGAAGAAGTTAGGGCGTTAGGGACATCCTCTGC
>JADFGN010000348.1 GCA_022567695.1 Candidatus Poribacteria bacterium
AATTGGCTTGACAATTCCCAACACGCTATGTATCCTATTCACGCCACAGATTAAAAAGGGTATCGAATGACAGAAAGCCAAATAGAACATACCGTTGAACCTGTCGATAGCTATCGGGCGATACGTGTCGATGTACCGAAGAATTTGGATAATATTCGAGTTATCTTGGTAGAATCACAAGAACCGGGTAATATTGGATCAGCGGCACGTGCAATGAAAGGAATGGGGCTATCTCGCCTTTATCTGGTCAACCCTTGCCTCCCTTGGGATGCTAAACCAGCGTGGTACATGGCACACGGCGCACAAGATATTGTTAAGAGTTGCCAAGTGGTGGATACGCTAGAAGAAGCGCTCGAAGGGGTTCAATTTCTGGTCGGCACTACGCATAGGAAACGGGGACCAAGGCTACCGCCGCCGGTTTCTGCTCGCGAAGCTGCGAAGGCAGTCGCCGCTGTTTCGCAGGAAGGTCAGGTTGCACTGCTTTTCGGGCGCGAGGATTTAGGCTTATCGACACATCAAATTAGCCGTTGCCAGTTGACTGCGAGCATCCCAATGGCGACCAAAAATCCCTCTTTGAACCTCGCACAAGCGGTGCAAGTCTTCACCTACGAAGTTTTTCTCGCGAGCATAGGGGACATTCCGCCAATTGAACTCCAGTACGCAGAAATTAACGATATTGAGGCATTTTTGAACAGGACAATCAACCTGCTGAAGCGAATCGGGATTGCACCGTACAATGAGCAATGGGAAACGTTTATGATGTCTCTACGACGTGTTTTTTCACGCACACGGCTGGAGCATCGGGATATCGCAACCTTGGACATGATCTTTTCAACGGCGAATCGATATATTGGTCGGTTGCAGAGGCAACTTGAGGAGCAAGATTAGGAAACTGGAAAATGGAGCAATGACCAAATTACGCATTACGTTTCACTTTTCACGTTTTACGTTTTACATTTCGACTCAAATCCCTCACAAAATTACAGATTTCCTTA
Organism: Candidatus Poribacteria bacterium; assembly: GCA_022567695.1. GTDB lineage: Bacteria > Poribacteria > WGA-4E > WGA-4E > PCPOR2b > JADFGN01. Next base: position 996 of record JADFGN010000348.1, read on the forward strand.
TCAATCTTCTCATGTTTCTAATCTCCTCGCTATGTCTGGCTTATGAAATGGGCTTTAATTGCGGCGCTGAGACAGTTTACACAGCGCAAGATGGGAAACGCTATGAAAAAGACCAGCCATATAGCTCGGTGAATGGTGCTGGATATGTAGGAGGTCGCATCGGCAAATCTCCCGCGCAGTTGAAGTCAGGAGGAACGCGGGATTTCGATCTTTACCTTCAAGATCGGCGCGGGTTGAGCGAGTACCGTTTTGACGTACCAAATGGCTCCTACATTGTCAAATTGCACTTCAGCGAAACGGAGCACCATTGGCGAAAACTGCGAACCTTCGATGTCCAGATTGAGGACGCAAAAGCACTGGCAGATTTTGACATCTTTGAGAAGGTTCGCCGAAATTACGTCATTGATTATCGATTTGCCACCCACGTGACAGATGGGCAATTGAATGTGAAGTTCGTAGCCAGTCGGGGCGAGCCTGTGCTCTCGGCGGTCTATGTATTTTCGCGGACTTCAGATACCAGCCCTCCGGGCGAACCTCGCAGTTTTTCGGCAATGAGCGGGTACAAGCAGGCCATCCTCGATTGGAAGGATAACCCGGAAAACGACATTAGTGGCTATAATGTCTATCGCTCGGTGGGTGGCGAATTTCGCTTGTTAGAATTCACCCCTTCATCATCCTACATCGATAACGCAGTTGAAGTACATCAGACATATCAATATTACATACGTCCGGTTGATGTCTACGGAAATGTTGGTAAACGCTCTGAGATTCAGTCTGCGACCCCTCTCTCGCCATCCGATTCTGAATTGCCTGTCTACGAATTATCCACCGATGAAAGCCACCTGATTTATTTGAGCCAACACGTTTGGGACGATGTCACTATTCCAGTCATCCTTCGTTATCAGGGGGTTGAATACGACAATGTCAGGATGCGCTACCGAGGTGGTGATGCCCGCCGCGAAGCCCTGAAACCGAGTATTAAACTAATCTTTGCCGATAGTCAGTTGTTCCACGGAAAAAAGAAACTCAATCTCCAGAGCGATACGTGGGACTCCTCCTTAATGCGGAGCAAGTTGGCTTTTGATGATTACCGTCGTGCAGGTGTCCTATCGCCTGAAGCCGAGTGGATTCATTTGCGCCTCAACGATGAATTCATGGGAGTTTATACCGCCGTCGATCAGATCGATGAGCGATTCTTGAGTCTCAATGGCCGAGATGCAACGGGAAACATCTATAAACCGTTCGACTTTCTCGTCGTGTTGCCAGATGATGCGGATTATTCGCAACTCTCCGAAAAAGAAACCAACAAAGGCAGAGCTGACGTAGACCTTAGGGAATTTGTCGAACTGATCAACCTAACCCCTCAACACCTTATCCGTGAGAAGCTTTGGGAAAAGCTCAACCTCGAAGAGTATCTGAATTGGTATTGCACCAATCAACTGATCAGCAATTGGGACATTGCGGGGCATAATTTTCTGCTTTATCATGACCTCAAGCAGGATAGATGGGAAATTATCGCTTGGGACCCGGATGCGGCTTATGTTCGGGAGGACATGCCACTTGATGAGGGAACTCGGAATCACCCGATGTACGGGATATCGGATTGGTGGGATCGGCTCATCGATCGCGTTTTGGGGGTGCCACAATTTCGGCGCATGTACTGTTTGCGCCTGCTAGAATTGCTTGATACAACCTTTGCTGATGTAGAACGAGCCGCCCGCGTCGAAGCAGGCCATCGGCGCATCCGCTTTGATGGAGAACGAGACACCCAAAAACCGGGGTGGCTCGAAAACGATACGTGGTTCTATCCAAGTCGGGATTGGCTCGGTGACTTTGTTCGTGAACGAAATGTGTTTCTTCGTTCAGCCATCCCGGACTTTATGCCGCCTGCTTCAGTCAATCTATTCATCAATGAAATTGTGATCAAAGAGCTGTCTGAAGGGGTGGACATTGGCACGCAAGGCTGGATGGAAATCTACAACTGGAGTCCCAAAGAGGCGGTCGAACTCGGTGGGTTATTTCTATCCGATGACCCCAATCAACCCGAGAAATTACCGCTTCCCAAAGTTGCTATCCCCGCTGGCGGTCATTTTGTCCTGAACAGCGATCTGTTGAGTCGCGACGGTGGCTTCATCGGTTTATTTGAACCCAATCGGATGGTGGTCGATCGGGTCGTCTATCCGGCTATCGAACGTGGGAAGAATTACGGTCGTGTCACTGATGGTAGCGGGAGTTGGGATTTCCTCAGAACCGCAACGCCAGGAGCGTCTAATCGCTGGGATGCGCCTGTTGTATTTGGTAGGCGTGAGGTTGCCTTGCCCTTACGTCTTGTCAAAGGCGTTCCACTGACACAGATGCTATCCCTGCAAAACCAGATTGATATGCCGCAAACCATTTATTTGCGGCGTTCACTTTTTCTTCCCGGCGGCGAACGCCATCCGATCGTTGAATCCCAACAGATTCAACTGGCTCCCAACGAACACCTTGAATACCTACTAACTGTGCAATTACCTGCAGATCTCCACCCCGGCATTTCCTACGAGTATGTCATTGAAATTGGTAGTGCCCACCCCGATGCGGAACAAAAGGTTTGGGATAAGTTCGCAATCCAGTTCTCCCTCTTCTCACGGGCGGCTGTTCAACAACTATACATTAACGAAGTGATGGCGGCAAATCGACGGACTGTTGCTGATGAACGTAAAGAGTTTGATGATTGGGTAGAAATTTACAACGCCGGCGCTCGAGCCGTCAATCTGGACGGTATGTACTTGTCAGATGACATGCGTCAGCCCAACAAATGGCAGATTCGCGGTGTTGAAATTCCACCATTTAGCTATCTGATTTTCTGGCTGGATAATGACGAACCGCAAGGGACACGGCATGCCAGTTTCAGTTTGAGTGCAAGTGGGGAAGGGATTGGCATATTCGATACGCACGACCATGACAATGCAATTATCGACTGGGTTGGATTCGGGCTTCAAACCGAGGACGTTTCGTTTGGGCGCTTCCCTGATGGGACTGATAATCTCGAATGCTTTGTTCGTCCAACTCCTGGGAAACCGAATATCAGTTTTGGCAGACTCAACCTGTTCTTAAACGAACTGATGACAAGTAACGGTTCGACCATCGCTGACGAAGCAGGGGAATATGACGCTTGGCTTGAGCTTTATAATGCGGGTTGCCATGTCATCAATCTTGAAGGGCTATACCTTTCAGACAATGCGGCGCAACCGGCGCGATGGCGTTTCCCTGCTATCGAAGTTCCTCCGGATGGGTATGCATTGATTTGGATTGATGGCGATGTAGACCAGGGAAATCTACATACCAACTTCACGTTGAATCCTGATGGCGGAACGCTCATCCTTTTCGATACCGATGCGAATGACAACCTTCGTCTTGATGGATTTAATTTTGAAGTACAGAAAACTGACGTTTCATTGGGTCGTTATCCGAACGGCTTGGGTGTGTGGGAAATTCTACCGACCCCAACGCCCGGAAGAAAAAACAGACCTCCCAAGCTATACATCAACGAAATCATGGCGCGGAATCGATCGACCATTGCCGACGAAGCGGGGGAATATGATGATTGGATTGAGTTATACAATTCTGCAAGTCACCCAATTTTGCTTGATGGCATGTTTCTATCGGACGAGCTTGGAGATTCCACGAAGTGGCGTTTGCCCGCAACGACCATCCCGGCCCATGGTTTCCTGCTGATCTGGGCAGACGGCGATGCTGTTGGTGCGGACATTGAATCACTGTACATCGGAGAGTTGCACGCAAATTTCAGCCTCAATGCAGAGACTGAGACTGTAGCGTTGTTCGAGAGCCGAGAAAACGGAAACGCACTCATTGACGCGATTGAGTTTGCGGCAATGGAAGCTGACATCTCCTACGGGCGAAATCCAGACGGCGGGGTAGAGCTTGAGATGTTTAAAACGCCCACGCCCGGTGCATCCAATATCAGCAACTCAGAAACGCGGTCAGGGCCAATCAGCCTACTGCAAAACTATCCGAATCCTCACGCGGCGGAAACGATTATTCCTTATAAGCTGTCGGAATCTGCTCACGTTTTTCTCGGGATTTACGATTTCCGTGGACGGCTTGTTCGGCAATTTGAACTCGGTTTCCAAGAAGCGGGAACATACGTTAATCCGGAGCGGGCGGTACGCTGGGATGGACGCAACGAACTGGGCGAACGGGTTGCGTCCGGGGTTTATTTCTACACGATGCAATCTGGACGTCATCAGGTCATACGTAAGTTAATCGTTGTTCGATAAATGGTCAAAAATTGTTAATCATTCCCGATCGAGAACAACTGTTGCTCGTAGGCCGTCTTCCTCAAAAGTGATTCCGAAGTTCGCTGAAATCAATTTGGCAATTGGAGATACGCCATCTTCGACTTCCTTCGGATTGCCTGGATGTCCGTATACTGTCGATTCCATCGTTTGCCATTCTTCATTCCAAACATAGGCACCACCACCCGGACAAACCAATCTCGTCTGCCAGAATTTCTCATGAAATGCCGATGCATCATGGTCTGAATAAAGCCGCTTCCATTCGTTCAAGATGGGAATATTTCCCCATGACCGTGCTCTCAGGAAATCTTGATAGGCTTTGCCGGAGAGTTTTTCGATGAGCTCAAGAAAACTTTGGCTGGCTTGAAGGCAAAGGTTTTCACCAATCCAAGGTGGATTCATGTCAGGAATTTCTCGCCCCTCTGACTTTGCAAGAAGGCGTTGATTTTGCCGCTCGAGCGCACGGAAGAGCACATCTTCGCTCAAGGTAATCACGAGTGATTTCGGCGTGACAGAATAGTAGATTGCTAAATCCCGGATTTCGTCTGGAACTTCCGCTTGAGCCATCGCAGAAGGCACAATTCTGACGTAGGAACGTTCTTGGTGTGTTAAGTTTTCCCATGTCGTCATGCCGGGAGCGGTCTGTTCCATAAAAACCCGAAGTATTGTCAAGAAAGCGGTAACGCCGAGGGGGTTCTTGACCGCGAAATGAACGGCAATCGGAAGTCGAGAGATGCCGCCATTTTCCATAAACTGCTCAAAATCTTGCCCTGACTTCAGTTCTGCCCAAATCGGGTCATCATCGAGGTAGACCGAGATTGAGTCTCCAAGCCAACCGAGCGGGTTGGTGCTCAACCCGGGCGCGAGAGCCCTCGCCATATTGCTACCTTGATTGATGAGAGCGGCGTCAAGGTTGATAGCGACGGCGATGTGCAAAAGGGTTTCTGGGTGCCGATCGCCGGCGTTCGCTACAATTTTCGCTCCCTTTGTGATGTCGATGAATTGGCGATAGTCTGTGCCCTCAATCAGCGGCATCACGGTAAGGTCGGTGCCGATTTTTCCGGATTCAATCGAAAACCTGACAGCGATCGGATCAAAAAATTGTCGCCACTGACGTTGGTACCCATTCCGCCAGCGGTTGTAAGCCGACGCTTCGGCGTTTGTCACTTTGTCAATCGACAACTCAGCAATCGGTGCCAGGAAGTTGAGATTGCCGTAAACCGATGACGTTACGCCGCCAGCAGTCAAGCTGAGTTCGCCAGCATCCGGCATCTGCAGATCGGTTTCGACCGGATGGGACTTACCCGCGATTAAGTCATTGAGATACTGCGCCTGCAGGTCTGCCATCACTGCGGCAACCCGCGTCCGTCGCGACGCTCCAATCCGCCACCGGGGGCCACACCATCGCCGGATTGTCGCATCAGTCAAAATAAGCAACCCCGTCTCTGTTTCGTCGTTTCGAGGGTATCGACTACGAAAGAAGGCGTATTCTGGAAGGCTTGCGAGCGTAGACGAGACGCCTTTTGCCGTGTGCACAATCTGTGTCAGTTGATGTAGCGAATTTGTCACAACCACGGCACCCTCTAATATAACGAAGTATGAACATACTACACGGTCTGGAGAAACCAAACCTGTGTATGTCGTGCCATCGACTTCACCGCTTACATTTTCAGTGTCTGGATGGGTTTGAAGCGTCGCAGCATATTTCGCTTCGAGAAAAATCTTGAGTCCGGACGGTTTTTGCGTCTCGAATAAGACAGCAACGTCCGACCCTGTCCGTAGATAAGGGTCAGACCCGGTAAAGGCAACGCTATCAATGACCGTTGCGCCAAGCAGCCGGGAAACCGAATCAAGTGAGAGACATAACTGCTTTTCATAGCGTTGGAGGGTTTGTGCATCTTCAGACCTCGGTTCGGCCAGTTGCAAGACCGGTATTCCCTGCAATTTCACTTCATCGATCAGCCGGACAAGCGCCTGGAAATTGGGGAAGAATAGGGCGTGCTGATCGGCGGGAATCAATCTTGCCAACGGGTCGAGTTCGGGCTTGATGGCTTGAGTAACCGATTCCCAATCCATCTCCTGGATAGAGATGCCTTCGAGCGAATCGATGTCAATGGTTGCCGCCTCGGTCCCGGTTGGAGCGAGTTCCCGGTCTAACTGTAGGTTTTCGCTCATCGCTCTACCACCGCTGAACAATGCATAAGTATCTTCAAGTCCACCCGTCCGGCGAGCTTGGGCAAATCCCGCGCCTCGTGGATTCATGAGAAGCGAGATATAATGTTCGTTGCCAGCGATGACCGTCACCGGTCTCCCCCGATCACTAAAAAAACCATCCCGGATGATGTTGATGAGATAGCGTCCGGGCGCGAGGCTGACGACCCTGAATTCTCCATCGCGGTCTGTCACGCTCTCAAATTGCCCGCTTCTCGTATTCACAACCACAACACGTACTCTCGGAATCGGTTGCCCATCCCGCGTACTCGTCACTTGACCTCGTACAACCCCCGTCGATGAATCAACCGCCTCTGTTCTGTCTTCATCTGCTTGCTCCATTTTTTTGAGGGGTTGCACCTGCAATCTCGCTTGTCTTTCTTGATAACGAAACCAGGCTGCTCCGGGAATATCTTTCCTAACGAGACGGAAGTAATGCGCTGCTTTCGCTTCGTAAAATGCGTTCTTGAAGGCTTGCTCCATTGACCCCAGGGTCGAAGGGACTGAAAATCTGAGGTGAATCATCCCATGCCCATCCGGTTTTGGAAGATACAGGTTTCCTTTCACTCCCTGA
>JADFGN010000349.1 GCA_022567695.1 Candidatus Poribacteria bacterium
GCACAGGGACGTGCAATATTGACTTTTAACATTGGTGATTTCGCAAATCTTTATAATAAATAGTATACCCAAGGGAAGGAACATTACGGTATCATCATCTCCCAACAGTTTTCAAAACGGGAATTTGGTGAATTGTTGAGACGCACACTTCACTTCCTGGACACATTCACTGCTGATGAAGCTTACAATAACTTCCTATATTTGAGCCCATAACAGAGATTGCATTTGAGTAACGTGATAAGAACCAAAAAGGAGATTCCACAATGATCCGTGAAGCGATTCAAAAAGTATCCAATAGACATGACCTCACCGAGCAGGAAACCGTTGCCACCATGAACGAAATCATGAGCGGCGAAGCAACACCCGCCCAGATTGCATGCTTTATTACCGCATTACGAATGAAGGGCGAGACGATTGATGAAATCACTGGGGCCGCCCGGGTCATGCGCGAGAAGGCGACAAAGATTCAGACCAAGCACCCCTTCGTTGTTGATACCTGTGGTACAGGTGGGGATGGGTCGCACACCTTCAATATCTCGACAACTGCTGCGTTTGTTGTTGCGGGGGCGGGGATTCCGGTAGCGAAGCATGGCAACCGGTCCGTTTCCAGCATCAGTGGGAGTGCAGACGTTCTCAAGGCATTGGGCGTGAATATCGAGATTAGCCCAGAACAGGTTGGGGCGTGCATTGACGAGGTGGGGATCGGCTTTCTCTTCGCCCCTGCGCTGAATAGTGCAATGAAATATGCAATTGGTCCTCGCCGGGAAATAGGCATTCGCACAATCTTCAATGCCCTTGGTCCGCTCACAAACCCTGCCGGTGCGCAAGCACAGGTGATTGGCGTTTATTCAGCAGATCTGACAGAACCGTTAGCGAACACGCTCAAGAATCTTGGAAGCCAGAGGGCATTCGTCGTACATGGAGGAGATGGGCTGGACGAAATTACGACGACGACGACGACGCAGGTTTCAGAACTTGCGAATGGGCATGTCAAGACCTACACGCTTAATCCAACAGAACTTGGTATCCCAACGGCACAACCCGCCGAACTCGTTGGTGGAACGCCGGAAGAAAACGCCGAGATAACGTTGGAGGTTCTCAGGGGTGAAAAAGGACCGAAACGAGATATTGTGTTGCTCAATGCTGCGGCGGCGATTGTTGCGAGTGGAAAGGTTGGAGATTTAAAGGACGGGCTTGTGCTTGCAGCGGAATCGATCGATTCCGGGAAGGCGTTGGAGAAACTAGAGGGGTTGAAGGCAAAGTCGAACGAGAGTTAATAACATTGTAATGGGTCTGGAATTCTCGGGAGGAGATATGATAGTAGAACTTACGCAAAAACAAAGTCTATTAAGGCTCAGTGCTTGCGTTATTTTGGCGGGTATCTTGTGGATGATACCTGTTCCTGAAGGTTTACCTGCTCAGGGATGGCATGTCTTTTCGGTATTCATCCCAGTCATTGTCAGCTTTATCATACGTCCTTTTTCAATGGGCCCCATGGTTCTGTTGGGACTGGTTGCATTAATGGTAAGCAAAACTCTGACGCCGAAAGAGGCCCTATCTGGGTATGGAAATACAACGGTCTGGTTAGTCGTCGCTGCTTTTCTGATTGCTGGCGTTGTTGTACGCACAGGATTCGGTCGTCGGTTAGCGTTGATGCTGGTGAGTCGATTTGGAAAATCAATATTGGGCTTGGGATACTCTCTGTGTGGAGCAGAATTCTTGCTGGGGCCGGTTGTGCCATCGAATACAGCACGGGGTGGAGGCATCCTAGCACCGATTATGCGCTCTTTGGCTGAGGCACTCGATTCTCATCCGAATCAACAACCCGAACGTGCAGGAACATATTTGACTTTGGTTGGTGCCCATGCAAACCTGATTACCGCAGCGATGTTCCTGACAGGAATGGCAGCAAATCCCCTCGTCGCAGCCGCTGCCAAAGAGGTATTTGATATTGAGTTTGGTTGGGGAACGTGGGCACTCGGCGCTTTAGTTCCGGGACTGGTCGGTTTGGCATTATTACCGCCATTCATCTATTTCTTGGCAAAACCCGCCTTAACGGATACACGCGCCGCCCAAGAGGTGGGTCGGAAGGAACTTCAAGAGATGGGGCGTTGGAACCGTAGCGAAAAAATCATGGCGCTGGTATTCTTCATACTCGTTGTATTATGGGCAACAAAGGCACTACACGGCATGGGTACGACGCTCGTTGCGTGGATTGGTGTATGTATATTGCTCTTTACCCACACCGAGAAGTGGGAAGACGTTGTTGGCAACCACAAAGCATGGGATACCCTAATCTGGCTGGGAGGATTGCTAACGATGGCCAATAGCCTCAAGGCATATGGGTTTGTGGATTGGTTTGCAGAGAATATGGCACAATGGGTTGCAGGATTTAATGGAATAATCGTCGTTGTTGTATTAGCACTAATCTACTTTTATTCGATGTATTCTTTTTCAATGTTAACAGCCCATATTTCAGCTATGGTAGCAGCCTTCTTTGCGGTTGCCTTGGGAGCTGGAGCACCGCCGATGCTAACAATCGCACTTCTTGCCTATTTTTCAAATTTGTGTGCGTGTACAACGAACTACTCTACCGGACCAGTGATTATCTACTTTGGCTTGGGTTACGTTCAGCCTCATCAATGGTTCTCTAATGGTTTTCTCGTGTCACTCTTTCATTTAGCGATTTGGTTTGGTGTTGGCATGGTTTGGTGGAAAATACTGGGCTGGTGGTAGTTGTCCATCAATCGATAATGTAATTGCGGATATTTATGAGAAATGGCAGGAGTGATTAGGGTATAATACCAATTTGCGTTTCAGAAAGTAACATCATCCAACGCCATTTCTGAAATTAGGTTCGGGAGGGGAAAATCGATGTCTCTATCAATAGCTGATACAAAGCGAGAACACAACTACGTTTTACCTGCCTATCCCTTGGCGACGGGTCAACCGACTATCTCTATTCCTGGCTATCCTGCGGAGGACGACCAACCGATGGGAGAAACTGACTTCCATGCCCGGCAGATTATTACTTTATCTCACCAACTGAGAACTTTCCTTGAGGTGGATGAGCATGTTTACGTTGGTACCGATAATTTTATCTATTACCAACAAGGGAATCCATCCAAAAAGGTTGCACCCGACATTTACGTCGTTTGTGGCGTGGATGCGATTCCAGCACGCCGCAGCTTCTACATCTGGGCGGAAGGCGTAGCACCAACTGTTGTTTTTGAATTCCTCTCTGACGGAACCGCCAACATCGATCGGCGTGCCAAACGAGCATTGTACTTGAAGACGATTGGGATAAAGGAGTATTTCATCCACCAACCCCAAGGCGACAGACCATCCGAAACCCGCGGTTGGAGAAAGACGGAGGACAGGAAAATCCTTGAAATTCCACATCAATCGCCACCGTGGGAAGGTGCGAGTGACGAACCTATTGCGCTTTTCAGTGAGGCGTTGAACTTGTGGTTTATCCCCGAAGACCAGCCTGACAAAGTTCGTTTGCTCCGTCCCTATTTTTCTGATGGTATACCATTGCCAACTCATAGTGAAGCGGTACGAGAGCGCGACCAAGCTAGACAGGAACGAAATCATTTTCAAACTCGGATGAAAACTTTGGAGTCCCAAAATGAATCACTAAAGGTTGAGTTAGAAAGATTACGTACACTTCTGGATCATCGAGAAGATTCGTAAACTACAAAAGCAACGTTTTGAATTTTCCCGCCTGTCTAAAACCGATAGAGCGCACGGGCGTTTTCAGACATGAATTTACGCTGCAGGTCTTTTGAGAACGTCACTGGAAAAGCTTTGTCAGGCGAATCAAAGTCCCAATGTGGATAGTCGGTCGCAAACATGAGCCTATCATCGGCATCGAGATGCTCAAGCAACTGTTTGAAATACTCGCGTTTTGGGGGTTCCTCCATCGGCTGCGTACTCAGCCAAAAATGTTCCCGAATATATTCCGACGGCGGTCGTTTGAGATATGGGACTTCATCGCGCAATTTCTGCCAACTACGGTCAAGCCGCCACGTTAGCGCGGGTAGCCAAGCAAATCCCCCTTCGATTAGGACAACCTTGAGTGTAGGAAATCGTTCAAAAACCCCCTCGTAAACTAGGCTAGTCACCTGTGCTTGAAACGCTTGTGGCATTCCGCCATGGTCTTCGATGTAATGGGAGGGCCAACCTGCACCGGTTATCGGTCCTCCACCTGCCCCGCCGAAGTGAATCCCAATCGGCAGATCATGGCGTGTAGCGGCTTCATAGATCTTCCAATACTTACGCCGCCCCAGTGGCTCACTCGTGCGCGTAATCAGCAACACCTGCACAAATCCGGGATGGTCACCAAGCCGATCGATTTCCTCCGCTGATAATTCTCCATCTTCGTACGGAATCACAATTGATCCTCGCAGGCGTGGTTCTGGCTCCACCCACTCCTCGATCTGCCATTCGTTAACCGCTCGCGCCAGTGCTGCGCCATATTCCAAATTAAGTTGTCCGCCAGCACCAATCAGGGGGTTTAAGATACCGTATTCGATATTCCACTCATCGAGCAATTGTTCCTGCATGAAACCGAGATCTGAACCCGGTGGCAGACCTGACGGGGGCCAAGAATCATGCCTTGCGGCGTTTGGCATGGCGCGGGGATAATGCGATCCAACATGACCACGCATGCCAATCGTCTGATGATGCTGACGCCAGCGATCGGGCAGGTATGGGTGCAAGGTTTTTTGAGAAGGCGGGGAGTTATGAATATCACAATCGATAATCGACATCTTTGCTTGCTTCTGTTCTTTTGCCTTTGTTCTGGTTGCTTGCATTTTCCTTTCCTCCTAGTGAATCATTGTTCGTTATCCTTTCGGTAAACTATCAGATCAGTACCTCGTCAACGGCAATTGTCACGGACGGGATGGCTTGAGGGCTCAGAACCTTTCCTTTCACCAAGTCAGTCTGTTTTTGGTAAATCGGTGTTCCGTCGCGGAGTTTTATCGGTTCGCGGTAAACTTCAATGCAGTTTGATACGAAATTGATAATCCAAACCTCTGGAATCTCTGAAGCTGCATAACGCGGAAGTTTAATCGACTTGTCCATTCCTAAAGTTGTATCAGAGACTTCGATTAAAAGCAGGACATCTTCTGGGGTCGGATGGCTATCGAAATAGGCATCCTTTCGTATTTTGACCACTGCTAAATCCGGTTCCGGTTCGGTGTGATCGTTAAGAGTAATCGGAAGTTGAATCCGCAGTTTTGCCTTTCCTTGAAGGACAAGAGGGTAAAACGACTCTGCTATTTGGGTAGTAACCGCGCTATATCTCGCTTTTTGTGCACACATCTGTATGAGAACTCCATCAATTAATTCAACCCGTTCACCTTCATGGAGGATATCTGCATCGATCATTCGATGATATTCGTCGACGGTCAGTTGCCGAATGGGTTGATCGAATTCTAATGGATACCAGTTCTTGATTCTCAAGTCCAGTTTCATGGCTCTGACCGCCCCAAAAATATGACTCGATCTTCCTCAAGGCGATACAGGTCTTGAGTGGCTTCACACCTTGCGAGGTTGTCTATGAACGTCAAGCGTTCCCCCGCGCGAGACATCCAGCCGTTCTGTTTGGCAGGTGCCCCGTAGACGAGGGCATAATCAGGCACGTCCTTCGTCACCACTGCACCTGCACCGATAAAAGCGTACTCCCCAATAGTGATGCCGCAGACAATTGTCGCATTTGCGCCAATCGTTGCACCGCGCTTAACCAGCGTCTCATCGTACTCGTCGAGAGATCTCGCGATCTCACTTCGTGGGTTAATGACATTTGTAAACACCATTGATGGACCGCAAAATACATCGTCTTCAAGTGTTACTTTTTTATAAACCGTGACATTATTTTGAATCTTGACATTATTTCCGATGGCGACTCCACTGTCGATATTGACATTCTGGCCAAGCACACAATTTCTGCCAATTCTGCTATTCTTCATGATGTGGGAGAAATGCCAAATCTTGGTACCTTCCCCGATGGAAACTGGTTCATCAATATAAGCAGACTCATGAACAAAATAACTAATTTTCATGAATAAGTTCCCGAAAGAAATCAGTAATCATGGATGAGAGTTTTCAACTTTTCAACCGCCGGATGGTATTCCATGAGATGGCCAACCATTAGCACCTGATTCTTTTTTTCAGAAAGTTGCACTAGCTCCTCAGCATGATGGACATTCAAGGTCAACGGTTTTTCGACAAAGACATGCTTGCCACTTTGGAGGGCCTCTCGTGCGAAGGTGTAATGTGTCTTTGCTGGTGTCACAATCACAATGGCATCAATATCTGGATCGCTTAGGAGAGTCTTGTAGTTGTCTGTGACCGTAAGATAGGGATACTTCTGTTTGGCTTGAGCCAAGGTATTGGCGTCTAAGTCGCAGCATACCTTGATGCGGCAGTCGGAGAGTTGATCAAAGTTCCGAAGCAGATTCGGTCCCCAATATCCTAATCCAATCATTCCAATTGTAATCATTGTTTGTTATTCCATATTCGTAATTTTTTATGTAAAATTTCGCTAACCTAGAGCATTTCGGTGGAAGTCCTTCAGCCGAGATGCTCTAGGGTGTTGCCACTCGCCGTCTATTCAACAACGGCTAACTTTCCGACTGCAATGTCTATCAAAACCTTTTCAGGGTTGCGGATGCATAATTTCTTACCGATCGCGGCGTGGGGCTAATTGAACTCGTGCATAGCGGAGAATAGACGAATCCCGCCCGATGCCGAAGAGATCGATAGTTTTCGAGGGCACCGATCCACCGCGCTCCGTCGCTGTGAAAAAGGTATGAAATGGCTCCTCAAGGTCGATGCGTATCGGTGCCTGACGGGTTGGGCGAATCTGAAGGAGCCTGTTCTCGCCGTGAGAATAGTAAATCACGAACAGTCGTCCATCGTCGGTCACATGGAATCGTCCGTTACCCGGAGTTTCGTTCGATAGCCCCTCGCCCCCTTCGACAAGCGTCGCCCGATCGACAATTTCGCCTGCCTTCAACACACGATATTCAAGCGAGGTTGTCAGCGGTATGTCAGGGAAGAACTTATCCCGCATCATGGCAGACTGCACCTTCTGTTTGAGATAGAGGAGGTGTGCCGCACCGCTTGGATCGATCCAGAGATCTAAGTTGCGAATGTATCCCGCCGTCGCGTCAAGATTTTCGAGTTCAATCGGCTCCGCAAAATCCGATTTGGTAATATCCGGCGTCCACGTATAAAACAGTCGTCGGAACACATAATCCCACCCCCTTCCCGTCTGTTCATGTTTGTACGTTCTCCATTCCTCGTTCGGTTCAACAATGTCGCCGATGGCGAGGACGTGACCCGCTTGAGCGCGTAGCGCAACCTGCGGATAGCACGAACGGATTGGAAACGCGATTTTTCCATGTCTCGCCCATTCTCCGGAAGCATCTCGGTAACTCCAGTATTGTGCGCCGGTCGGGTTGTCGATATTCAAAACGAGCAACTCTCCACGGCGTCCGTCAGCGGCAATGCCTCGATAGGAGTGATCTGTGAAGCGATACCCATCAGCCCAGCGGGGGTGGATAGCAACCCCCGGCTGTTGAAGTGCTTCAGTCGAAAATTGGACGAGATGTGGCTGGCACGGTCCGTACTGCGTTCCCGGCGGTTGGGTCGATGGATTGACCGAAAGGAACAAACGACCATCGGCAAACGCGACGAGCGGACACGGTTCGCGCTCCCGAAAATCTTCGGCGTACTGCTCCCGTTCCCACCCATTCGCATCCCGGTGGAAGAGTTGCCAGCGGGTGTTGCACAGCGGTGGTACATCTTCGCCGGTTTCCATCGCGCTGACGTAAACGTTATCGCCTTGACGCACCAGTAACGGCGCACCGTAGCACCAGAGGGGGCCCGCGCCGTTGTTCGGCGAAACATAGTGACTCACGACTTCTTCGACCTCTACCGATGGGATTAAAGTTGGGGGTTCACTCTCCAAATACAACAGCGGGAGTATAGAAAGATAGAATAGCTTGAACATCGCACTTCTCCTTGA